>JAEINM010000022.1 GCA_016342385.1 Spirochaetaceae bacterium
TCCCTTATTGGGGGCTGGCTATGAGAGTTTCTGGCTCGGGAACAGATTGGAAGCAATAAAAGAGTTGTTTGGTGTAATGAATTCGCACAATGGGTTTTTACAAGTCTATCTTGATCTGGGGATTGCCGGTTTACTATTCTTATTCTTTAGTTCATTTTATGGGCTATTAAATTTATTAAAAAAATTAAAAATAGACTATGCATTTTCAGTTTTAAAATTAACCTATCTTATAGTCATACTGCTTTATAATTGGACAGAAGCTACTTTTTTTGGTGTCAATTTTTTATGGGTAATTTTTTTAATATCTGTTCTGAAACCTATAAGATTCTTAACATTGAATAATAGAAACTTTAAAAGATCAATAAACTACAGTCAAATTAAAATAAAAAACACTCATAATTAAATTCTATCAATAGGGAAAAACAATTATGAAGCAACCTATAACAATTTCCATATGCATTCCTACATATCGCCGACCAGACCTCCTTAATAAATGCTTGAATACAATAATCAATAAATTGGAAACAAATAATTTTAGTGTTGAAATTGTAGTTGTAGATAATGATAAAAATCAGATGGCAAGAAATATTGTCAGTAAATATCAGAAAAACAAATATAAAAATATACTGTATTTAACATCACCCGATAGAAATATTTCTCTCGCTAGAAATTGTGCAGTATCCCATAGTTCCGGCAATTATATTGCCTTTATTGATGATGATGAATACCCGGAAAAAAATTGGTTAATAGAGCTGTATAATACCATTTCTCGTTATAATTCAGACGGCGTTTTAGGACCCGTATTACCGAAATATGCTGGAAATCCACCACTGTGGCTGGTCAAAAGTAGATTATGTTTCCGAGAGTCTTTTCCTACTGGGACATTATTGGAGGATCCTAAATATATGCGTACTGGCAATGTTTTATTTACTCATAATATTTTAACTGGTTCTCCAGGACCTTTTGATCCGAAATTGGGTCGATCAGGAGGAGAGGATAAACTCCTTTTTTCACAGCTATTAAAAGCAGGATGTCGATTTGTCTGGTGTAATGAAGCCAATGTGTATGAAGAAGTACCACTCGACCGGCAAACTAAAAAATATTATATTAATCGGGCTTTTATCAGGGGCGCGAACGCAGCAAAGTATGATAAATTACTCAGCTTCAGTACAATTAAATCAATCACTGCCATATTCATATATTTATTAATTATTCCTTTTCTATTTGTCAGAGGTCAGTATCTGGTTATGAAATACTTTGAAAAAAGCTGTAATCACATTTCAAAAATATTGGCAATGTTAGGGATTAAAATAATACAGGAACATAATGAATTATGAAATCAAATGTTGAAATAAATAAAGGACTTGTATTAAAAGGAACTTCCAGTGGTCTAATCGCCCGAATTATAAATGTAGGATTAGTGGTGTGGTTTAATCAATTTTTAATAAGGAGAATCAGTGCAGAAGAATATAGTATATATCCCCTTGTCCTAGCCATAATGTCTTTATTACTCATAATTCAGATAGCTGTTGATAATTGTAATTCTCGTTATATAACAGCAGAATATGCAAAAGGAAATCTCGATGAAGTCAAAAGGATCAGTTCGACAATGATAATCTATAATCTGATCATTTGTCTTTTTCTCATAGTTATCGGGATATTTCTTTGTTGGAAAATTGATAAAATTCTGACTATTAATCCTCTATACATCAATAGTATTAGAATAATGATCGCAATAGCTATGTTAAGCCTAATAGTAAATTTGATTATTTCACCCCTCAAAGCCGGTATAGTTGCAAAACAAAAGTATATTGAATCAAACATAATCGAAGTATTTGTAGAAGTCTTCCGTTTGATTTTTCTGTGTATTCTACTCTTCTTTGTCAGCACACGTGTTATTTGGATTGTCGTTGCCACTGAATCTGCCAAACTTCTTGGAAATCTGGCATGTATGATGATATCTATACGATCTATTCCAGCATTGACCTTTTCAATATCATCAGTAGAAATTAAAAGAGGCTATCAATTACTAACTTTTGGAGGATGGACTTTCATCGGGGAAGTAGCAAACAGGATTAGAATTTCTATAAATCCGATTATTCTTAATAATCTGGCAACACCTTTCGATGTTACCTCTTTTCATATAGGAACATTATTTCCACGACAAATTCATAGAGCCAGAATAATAGCAACGAATTCAATATTTCCGAGTCTTGTAGCAATGTATGAGACCAGGCAAAAAGAAAGATTAAAAAATACATTTCTAAAATTCGGCCGTATAACAATTTGGACTTATATGTTAATAGCCCTTCCTCTTATTATCTATTCATCAGATTTTATTAAACTATATATAGGAAACCAATATCTTCGAGCAGGACCGGTCATAATACTTGTTTTAATAAATGAAATACCCTATCTGGGGTTATCAATGATTGATGAGTTATCCAGAGCCCTAGCTCGAGTAAAAAGTTTAACTATCAGATCGATTATTATCCTGATATTCAACCTGTCAATAACAATATACCTTGTGGGATTTCTAAAAATGGGAGCCATTGGAGCCGCTCTGGGAACATTAATATCCGGAGCTTTTATACGGACTGCCATAATGATACCCATGGGATTACAACTAACCGGTTTAGATCTACCGACCTGGCTTAACAAAACAGTAATTCCCGGCTTCTTCCCCTGCCTGCCAGGTGCCTCAATCTGGATTCTTTTAAAACTCCTTCATGCTCCCGATACATGGATCAAACTGATTTTATATGGGTTGGCCGGTGCTGTTGTTTACTTCATATTTTTAATTAAGTTCTCCTTACAACCTGATGACAGAAAAGATTTAAACAGAATACGTTCATATCTTTCTTCAAGAAAGTGATAATTATTATGAAAAAAAGTATACGCCCCAGATTAATTCTACTCTTTTACTATCTCAAACCTATTATTCCAAGAAAAATACAATTATTTATACGGCAGAAAGTAGCCAGAATCCTAAGAGCATTTCATAAAAATGACTGGCCTATCAATTATCAGATTAAGGATCTACCGGAGAATTGGGAGAGCTGGCCCGAAGGAAAGCAATTCGCTTTAGTTTTACGTCATGATGTGGAATCTCTCCGGGGGATTTCAAATATCTGGAATCTGGTAGAAATGGAAGCCGCGATGGGATTCAAATCATCTTTTAATTTTTCACCGGAAAGATACGAAGTTAAAAAAGAGCTGATTGTGGAAATAAAAAAAAGGGGATTTGAAGTCGGCTTACATGGTTTACTCCATGATGGTAAACTCTATTCTACAAAAAAAGAATTTCATAAGAGGGCGATGAGAATTAACCAGTATTTAAAAGATTGGGATATCAATGGTTTCGTTTCCCCATCATCTCATCATAATCTGGAGTGGATTTGTGATTTCAATATTCTCTATGATTCATCTACATTTGATACAGATCCTTTTGAGCCTCAGAATGATTCATATAATTCAATATTCCCCTTTTTTTATAAATCTGAGAATACCGGGAAAAAAGTGATAGAACTCCCCTATACTCTCCCGCAGGATCTAACATTATTTACAATCCTAAAAGAAAAGACTATTAACATCTGGAAAGAGAAAATTGATTGGATCGTAGAGAATAATGGTATGGTATTATTGAATACCCATCCCGATTATATGGATTTTGGAAATGAATCCAAAAAGAAATGTATGTATCCCTATACTTTCTATAGGGAGTTGCTTGTCTACATAAAGACGAAGTATAAAGACCAATATATTCACTATCTTCCCTGTGAAATCGCCTTATTCTGGAAAAATAAATATGAATAAAAGTAAGGATTGAAAGGTAAATTCAGACTGTCTCAATAAGAATAATATACAGTTTTATACATTATTAAAAATGAAAAGGAGTTATTTATGGACATTGAATTAATGATTAAAGACTTTGTCATCAATGAACTGGCAAATGAATCCTATGAAGGTGAAATTGATATTCACCACTCGTTAATACAAAAAGGAATAATAGATTCGATGGCAATTATGGTTTTAATACGATACATCGAACAAGAATTTTCTATCACAATTTCCGGAACCGACCTAACGCCGCAAAATTTTGAAAATATCAGCACAATAGCAGAATTAGTGTCCTTAAAACTTAACACACATAAGGTTTAAGATTATGGATTTTGATATAAATACAGACCAACAGAATCTTATAAAGACTATTAAATCATTTGCTCAAAAAGAACTGAACAACAATATAATTGATGATGATAAAAGCAGCCGTTTCCCAATGGAAAAATGGAAAAAATGTCATAAAATGGGCTTGTTCAGTCTCCCATTCCCTGAAAAATACGGTGGATTAAACCAGAGTTTTTTGACTACATGTCTATGTATACAGGCACTGGGATTCTCATGCAAAGATAGTGGTTTGGTTCACTCGATTGTCACGCAGATTATTTGCGGTATACAATTGAATCTTTTTGGTTCAGATTTATTAAAAGACAAATATCTTCCAGGAATTTGTAGTGGTGAAACCATATGTGCACAGGCTATTACAGAAGCAGACTCAGGTTCTGACGCACTGGCTATGAAAACCAAAGCGATTAAAAATACCGAGAATTATATACTGAACGGAACCAAAATGTTTATAACAAATGAACCAATTGCGGATTTAACTATAGTTTTTGCCAGGACTAATCCTGAAGCAAAATCATTTGGTGCCATTTCTGTTTTTATTTTAGAAAAAGATACTCCTGGGTTTGAAAAATGCAAAGCTATGGAAAAAATGGGATTAAGGACTCTTCAGAACGGAGAACTGGTTTTAACAGAATGCGAAGTAAAGGCTAGCTCCAGAATCGGAACAGAAGGACAAGGAGCAATTATTTTCAGTGAATCAATGGAATGGGAACGGATTCTATTATCAGCAGCAAATCTTGGAAAAATGGAACATGTTCTTGATTTATCAATTACCTACTCTAAAAACAGAAAACAGTTTGATCAGTCCATATGCAAATACCAGGCTATTTCAAATAAAATATCTAAAATGAAAGTTCAATGCGAGCTTTCAAAGCTAATGCTCTACAAAGCTGCGGAATTGAAAGATCATCAGAAAAGAGCATCCATGGAATCATCTATGATCAAATATGCTGTAAGTGAATACCTAAAGGAATCGTGTGCAAATTCTCTTCAGATTCATGGAGCCAACGGTTATATGACTGAAACAGAAATCGAACGGTATTTCAGAGACAGTATAGCATCAACTATTTATTCCGGTACATCGGAAATGCATCTCAATATCATAGGGAAATTACTAGGATTATAATAGATGAACACATTTCTCGTTCAACACTATTTTGAAAAAAGTCTCTCCCGGTACAATAAAAAAATCTGTGTGAGAGATAAGGAAATTGAATTATCTTTTGAAGATGTTAATATCTTTTCAAATAAATTAGCCCTCTGTCTAAAAAGAAACGGAGCCGGGAGACAGTCGCCGATTGTTGTTTCAGTGAAAAGAAATAGCTACTATATAGGGATTATTCTCGGCATTCTAAAAAATGATTCCATATATATTCCTATCGATAAGAATTGTCCTGAAAACAAAGTAGTTAAGATTCTCAATGATTGCAATCCCCCTGTCATAATATGTGATTCTACTACAATAAAAAAAATGAGAGATATTACAGCAAAGCAATTTCATAAAATTATATTATTATCTATTGATAAGGAAGAGAAGACAGGCGATATAGAGAGAAATACAATTATCAGTATGCCGGAAATAAACTCAGAGATCGATACAACAGCCGTATTTAGAAATATTGATACTGATTTAGCCTATATTCTTTATACATCGGGATCCAGCGGAAACCCCAAAGGTGTGGGAATAACTCATTTGAATATTATCAATTATATCGAGTGGGCCGTAAAACAATTCTCTATTTGTGATTCGGACAGAATAATCAGTACAGCACCTTTTCAGTTTGATATGTTTACATTTGATATTTTTACTTCCTTAAAATCGGCTGCGACATTATGTATAGCAGGTGATGTGGAATTGATGTTTCCAATTAAGCTTCTGGACTTTATTGAAAAAAATAAGGGTACAATCTGGAAGGGGATTTCTTCTCTTTTCATATACATAGCTAACACTAAATCTTTAGAGAAAGGGAGGATTCCTACACTAAAAAAGATTCTGTTCGGAGGAGAAGAATTATCATCAAAATATCTGATTGAATGGATGCAGAAGTTTCCTGATATAGATTTTTACAATGTTTATGGTCCAACAGAAGCTACAGGAATATCAACTTTTTATCATGTCCCTACAATTCCCAATTCCTCACAAGAAAAAATTCCCATTGGTCAAGCCTGTGCAAATACAGAAACTTATGTAATAACAGAAGATGGAGATCATGCTAAAGTTAATGAAATAGGAGAATTATGGATAAGGGGTTCTTCTTTAAGTCCCGGTTATATTTCAGAAGAAGATAATTTAAATAGTGTTTTTGCTAAAAATCCTTTTTCTCTTGTACAATCGGACCGTATCTATAAAACAGGGGATCTAGTTAAAACAGACGAAAAGGGACGACTCATTTTTATAGGCAGAAAGGATGATCAAGTAAAAGTTATGGGTTATAGAATTGAGCTGGAAGAGATAAGAAGGGCTATAACCTCAATAGAGGGTATAGAGGATGGTGCTGTAATAGTTTATAATTCTCCCGATAAAGATGAAATAAAGGAAATCATTGCTTTTTATCAAACACTATCAGATTTATCTCTAGAATATATTATAACAGAAATCAAAAAAAAAATTCCCCCTTATATGATTCCAAAACATATAATTAGAATAGAGTCCATATGTCGTACAGACAGGATGAAAATTGATAAAAATGAGTTGCTCAAATACTATATTAGAGAACAGAAAAAATGATAATTACACGAAAAGAGATAAACAGATATAATTCGATAATCGGAAATATCAAAAAAGATAATGTTCTAGTCGATATACATGTTCATCCCTTTGATCTCTTTACAGAAAACATGAATTATATCTGTCGTACTAAGGGCATTTACAGTAACTGTGAAGAACAATATTCACCACCTTTCATAACCGCAATGGATGTAAATACTTCAAAACAAAAGCAGGTTATGCTCAAGGTTTTTACCTCGTCAGAACTGGGAAATGGGAAAGTTTTCAAATCTATAGATTTTACCGGATCAGATGTTTTAAAAGATTATATGAAATTATGTAATCTGGACAGATCTGTATTACTCCCTGTTGCCATAGATGATGAATCAAACAGGAAGCAGATGAAAATGCTCAATGAAATGTTCGGAAGCAATCCCATGTATTATTTGGGTTACTCTATCCCCCCGGAAATACCTTTCGACCTGATATATAAGCATTTATTCAAAATAATGGAAAATCAGACTATTACAATATTAAAGATTCATCCTGGGATCAATAAATTGGATCTGAGTTCCCGAGAAGGATTAAACCATATCAATGCTATTCTATCATCAAGTGGAAAGCTTAAGATTCCCTGTATTATACATGGCGGTAAAACACAGAATTCTGATGGTTCTATAAATGATTTCAGTAGTATTGATCATCTGTCCAATATCGATTGGAGTATTACAAGTGAAAAAGTAATAATTGCTCACTGTGGCGCTTTCCTATCAGATCTGTATCAGTTTGACAATTCAATATTACCCTCACTAAAAAAACTACTAAACAGATATTCCAATCTAATGGTTGATACATCGGGATTGGATACAGATATTCTAGATTCATTATTTCGAAATATCGATTCATCAAGGATTATCTTTGGTTCAGATGCTCTATATTTCTCTCAATGGAAAACAATCACAAAAATTCTCTATACACTTGAAAATCTCCAAATGTCAATTGGTGACATATTCCTTGAGATTTCCAGTGACAATCCTCTAAAAAAGATATTAAAGGAGAAGTGATGATAAAATATTTTTTAATAAAACTGAATGAAATCCGAAAGAGTATTAGTAAAGGAACTTTTAAAAAAGAAGTCACTTCATTATTTAAAACCGAAGTAGTTCCTGTAGAAAAGGATCTTCAAAATATAACTGAAGTTCCCAATAGAAAGATAGATGAGCTGAAACTTGTAATTAAAGACACAAAACAGGAAGATTATAAGAGAGAAAAGTATAAGTTTCCCGATAAGATCAGAAAAAATAAAGCAGAATTATACTATAAGAAGGATTTTAACGGCATTCTGATTCTCGATGGAAATAATGTACTTGGTCATATCTGGTATACAGATCTTAAAAACAAGACAATTCATCAGAATATTAAACTACTTAAATTGGAAATGAGTCCTGAAAAAGTATACCTGTTCGATCTATTTGTTGTGGAAAAAATAAGAGGTAACAATTTTTCAACTAATTTTATGAATAATTCTCTTTTTAGTCTGCAAATGAAAGGATATAAGAAAGCTTATGGTTACTTCTCAGTAGATAACCTGCAAGCTTTATGGGTTCACCGCCTTCTCGGATATAAAGAATTAAAGCATCTGATTTGGAAAAGGAGATTGTTTTCTAAAATATCCATTCCAGTCAAGTAAGACCAGGAGTCTTTCATGCTTATCAATATCTTTATTAAACAAGTGCCGGAATCAATCGATATCGAGATGGATGCTAAGACACATACATTATGTAGAGAGAGTATTGCCTATCAAACGAATCCATTTGATTTGTTTGCCTTAGAGGAAGGTCTTTTACTTAAAGAGAAATATGGAGGTAAAACTAGAGTCCTTTCTATGGGTCCTCCCCAGGCAGTAAAAGCCCTGGAAGAATCACTCAGTATGGGCGCAGATGATGCATATTTACTCTCAGATCCCCTGTTTTCAGGTGCTGATACTTATGCAACTTCTTATACCCTTTCCTCGGTACTGAAACTGATTGGAATTGGAGATCTCATTCTTGTCGGAAAACAGGCAACAGATGGAGATACGGGGCAAGTCGGCCCCGAACTAGCAGAGCATCTTAAGATAACACATGTTACAAATGTTAGAAGTATTAAAGAAATAATTAATGGAAAAAAAGTAATAATAAGCAAAATGACCGAGAAAGGTACAGCCCTGCTTGAAGTTGAACTACCGGCTCTTTTGACAATTACAAAAACCGATAAAGAACCCCGAACACCAACACTAAGGGATATTGTACAATCTAAAAGAAAGTTTATTGATATTTTTGACTCGAAAAGATTAAAAATTGATACAATGAAGACAGGATTGAAAGGTTCACCGACAAAAGTAATCAAGACTTTCAAACCTGAATACACATCTGAAGGGAGGATATTTCCCATGTCAGATTCCATTTCCCTATCTATATTGCTGAAAGAATTGCAGAAAAAGCAAGAGAACAATGTGGAATGAATAATGAAATTAATTAGAGTTATTAAAGGGAATTGTACCGGTTGCGGTGTTTGCATAAACTTATGCCAAATAAATGCTCTGTTTTTATCAGGAAAGACAATACAAATTAAGGAGAACTGTACGTCTTGCATGGCCTGTGTAAATATATGCCCTGTTCATGCATTGGAATCCCAATCAGAGATATACAAATCTTCAATTGGTAATCTCAAAGCAAAGGGGATCGCCATACTGGCAGAACATGATTCAGGCAGAATATCTCAAATAGTAGCCCAATTAATTGGAATTGCCATAATTCTGAAAAAAGAAATTCATGAACCTGTATATGCAATAATTATCGGGTCAAATATCGAAAACCAAATACAAGAACTAAGACATTATGATATTGATGAGATTCTAGTATATAAGAATGAAAATCTGAATTTATTTAATGAAGATATTCAGATAGATGCTCTAACGGAAATTATCAAAGAGAAGAATCCTAATATATTTATCGGAGGCTCAACTATATTCGGACGATCCGTTCTTCCAAGAATTGCAGCCAGATTATCTACAGGCCTGACTGCGGATTGTACCAATTTCTCAGTTAGAAAAGGAGATAAATTACTCTATCAGACGCGTCCTGCTTTCGGTGGAAATCTCATGGCAACTATTATTTGTGAGAAAAGGAGACCTCAGATGGCCTCTATCCGTCAAAATATTTTCCAACCGGCACTGCAGCAGAAAGGCTGCAATCCGAAAATCATTGAATTTAAACAAATAACTTTACCAAAATCAAAAATCAATTTTCTGGAGTATTTAGAAACTCAGCATTGTACAACAATCCTTTCCAATGCAAAAATAATTGTATCGGGAGGAAGGGGATTAAAGGAGAAAAAGAATTTGTCATTGATCTATGATCTTGCAGAATCTCTTGGTGGTGAAGTGGGAGCATCAAGAGCAATTGTAGATGCCGGATGGATTCCCTATTCTCATCAAATTGGACAGACCGGAAAAACAGTTAATCCTAAATTATATATTGCCTGTGGGATATCAGGAGCAATTCAACATTTAATAGGCATGAAAACATCGGATATGATTGTCGCAATCAATAATGATCCCAATGCACCTATCTTCAGAATAGCAGATTACGGGATAATAGGAGATCTGAAAGAAGTGATTCCAGAAATCATCTCACAATTAGAAAAAAAAAGACTTAACCTGACATGAAAATTATAGAAAAAGATCAAATTCAGTCACAAAATTGGAACGACTTACTTTTAAAATTTGATGAATATAATATTTTTCATACAACATACTGGTTAAATGTACTCAAAGAGACCTATTCATATAAACCAGTGTTTCTGAGATGCATTTGTAATAGTGAAAATGTTGCCATACTTCCCCTTTTACTGACCGGTAATAAAAGAAATAGGAAAGGGATATCCCTCCCCTTTTCAGATTTTTGCCCTCTTCTAATCAAGAACTCATATAAATCGGAAGAGATTGTACTGGAAGTCTTTCAGTTCTTGAGGAAATATCGTGTAAAATCATTAGAAATAAGAGGTCTTGCTTCACATATGAAAATACATGATGAAAAAAATATTTATATCCATCATATATTAAAACTGAATAATAACCCTGAACAGATTTTAAATAATATGAAAAGTTACTGTAGACGAAATATCAGGAAAGCATCACGATTGGGAATCCGTACTGAACAATCTAGTAGCATGAATTCAGTAAAAATATATTATAACCTTCATTGTATCACCAGAAAGAGACTCGGAACTCCTCCTCAGCCTTTATCTTTTTTTAAAAATATAAAAAAGTATATTTTTGATAATAACCATGGATTCATAATCCTGGGTTACTTTAATGATATCCCTATTGCCGGAGCTGTTTTTTTCCATTTCGGAAAAAAGGCACTATTCAAATTTGGAGCTTCCGATCAAAGATTTCAGCAAATGAGAGCAAATAATCTGATTCTATGGGAAGCTATATATTATTTTGCCATCAATAAGTTTAAAGAGCTGTCATTGGGAAGGACATCTCAGGAAAACATAGGATTATTAAATTATAAAGAAGGATGGGGAGCTGATAGAACAAAGATAAACTACTATACTTATCCAGCGATTATCCAAAAATCAATTTTAATAGATCATCTAATACGAATCAGCAGAAAAATAATTACAGTAGTACCAGTAACCATTTTAAAAACAATAGTATCCCGACTTTATAGATTTTTCCCCTAACAATAATAGAAGGTATAAAATGGCAAATGATATTCGGATCTCCATCATTAATCCTTTGACTAATCCCTTGTGGGATAACTATGTTTCAGCTCAGAAAGAAAGTTCTTTATACCATTACTCTTATTGGATTAATGTAATCAGTGAGACCTATTTGTATAAACCGATGTGTATAATTGCAGAAAACAGCAGAAAGAAGATTCTGGGAGGAATTGTCCTCTCTATAATAAGTAATAAACTCACAAAAAAGAAAATTGTTTCAATGCCATTATCTGACTATTGTAATATCCTCTCAGATAAAAAAGATGTGATTTCCCGGTTAATTGAATATGTGCTTGACTATGCGGACAGAAATAGATTTACCTTTGTTGAAATAAGAACCAGGAATCAATCTCTGATAAGAGGCATACCAGCTTTTAAAGAAAGTCCTATAATATTTAAAAATCATATTTTACCTTTAGAAAGTCCCTTAGAGCAGATTTACATGAATTTTCATAAAAATTATATTAAAAGAAATATTGTAAAAGCAGAAAAAAGTAGTCTTGTCATTAGACAAATCTCTGGGGAAGAGGACATGAAGGTGTTCTATAGACTGCATGTTATGACAAGAAAGAAACATGGATTACCACCCCAGCCATTTCTGTTTTTCCGGAATATCCGAAGTAACCTGCTTGTGGAGAATTGTTTCTCTGGTCTCATTGCCTTTGATGAAGGCAGACCCGCGGCCGCCATAATTCTAGCAGAATATAAAGATACACTTTATTACTTATATGGTGGTTCAGATCCTCATCTACTTACAAAACGACCGAATCACCTGCTATTATGGACCGCAATAAAAACAGCACACTACAAAGGACTAAAAAAATTCGACTTTGGACGGACATCTCCTGAAAACAAGGGATTACTGGATTTCAAAAGACGCTGGGGAACAGAAGAGAATGATATCATTCATTACCAGTATACAAAAAATCCAAAGAAACAATCACTTATCACCAGAAAAATACGTACAAATCAATTTACATTTAAAATATTGAGACGTTTGCCAGCTTTTGTACTTAGAGCGTTTGGTTTCATTATTTACAGATACATAAAGTAATCCGGAAATAAATCCCAGATGATTCGGTATCGTTTTGATAGGGGTAATCCAGAGAAGAACAAATGCACAATTTAAAGAAAAAGCTATATATTAAACATGTTTTAAAAATAATATACATAGTGTTGGGAATTATTCCTCTTGTTTTAACAATGATAATAATTATATTAGGTATTCTGTACATAATTAAAAGCCTTTTGGGTATAGACATCTTTCCCGGGGGGCATTTCTGGCATTTCCTATAATTTCTTTAAAAGAATCCTTGTTTGAATAAACATGAAGAACTATGATTAATATTGTAATGGTTTATGACAATAAACAAGACAATGATTATGGGATCTTTATCATTAGTCAATTATCCCTGGAAACAGACCTCATAACTTACATGGTACAGAAAGAATTAAATATAATATGTCATGTTTTTGATCAGGAATTAAATATATTCCCCGACACCTATATAAAAGAATCCGTGGATAAATCAGAATTAAAAGAATCTTCTCTCATACTGATCGACCGGGAAATACACAATTTCAGAAATATAATACAGGAAGTTTCCTGTAACCGCTTTTGCAGCAAAAGTAAAATTGCCATTTTTAACATCAATGAAAAAACAACAGTGGAAAAGGAACTTCTGACCAAACAGGTCAGAGGAATTTTTTACAAAGATGATCATCTGGATACATTTTTGAAAGGCATTAAAGCAACTTTAAGCAATGAAGTCTGGATCTCCAGAGAGATGCTTCTGCAATATATATTCGATGATTCGAAAATCAGAAAACGGGATTTTGAAAGGAGCAATAATTTAACAAAGAGAGAAATTGAAATTCTGACTCTTGTAAGTATGGGCTCATCTAATGATGAAATTGCCGATAAAGTATTTATCAGCACTAATACGGTTAAAACGCATTTATATAATATATTTAAAAAAATTGACGTACAGAATCGAATTCAGGCGGCTCTATGGGCTGCTAAAAAATTATGATATACCCATAGTTTATTGGTACTAGTACTAGGGCTTTTTTTCACTAATACCTGCATAAAAATGACTAAGTGAATACAGAAGAAATTCATACTTCTTTTCCATTTTTTTCTCCCATTAATTGAGGTAAAATTTAATATTATGAAAGAGTTAAGACAATTTGAAAGATTTGTTCTTGATGCTCCTGCTAAACTCTACCTGAATAAGAATCACTTTGATAATCCTCCTATCATTCAATCTGTAGCTCATGATATATCGTCGGGAGGAGCTTTTCTTCAAATCAAGAACAATGAACTGACTCAGGAATCGGATATCATAGTTGAAGTTGTACTAACAATAGATACATTACAAAAACTCTACGGCTATCCCAATGAAGTTAAGCTTAAGACAAAAGCGAATATTATCCGTACAACATATGATGGGATTGCTGTGAGCTTTCAGGGAAAACCGGTAATGATATCTAATCTCTAAAGCAGAAAAGTGAGTGAAAAATGATTGGAACAGGAAAATCAAAAAGAAAATTAAAACTATTCACTTTTATTCCCCATGGCAATAAATGGGGAATTTATTCAACTGCTGAATTTTTATACCTTCTAAAAAAAGAAAGAATAAGAGCAGATAGAGCCAATTCTCTCTTCTCAGTAGTTTTATTTCATTTCTCTACAAGTGAAAATCCCAATACAATAAAAACCCTGATTTCCAAGTTTCATCAAAGTGTTCGTGAAATTGATTATATCGGTTGGCATGACCGGAAAACCATAGGAATAATACTTCCTCAAACCAGTTCTTCTGGAGCTAAGCAGTTCCTGAGTCACATGAAAGGATACATCGAGAAATTCAATTATACAGAGGAGATAATATCCTATCCGGAAAATAAGAGTCCGGGGGTAAAATCATCTCCCGTAGAAACGGACGCTGAAAAAACAAAAGATCTTTTGATAAATGACTTCTCAATGCCAATTCCTTTATGGAAAAAAATACTCGATAAAGTGGGTTCAATAGGGGGATTGCTATTCTTTTCGCCCCTATTTATTCTCCTTGCTATCTATATCAGAATAGTATCTCCTGGTCCTGTTTTTTATTGTCAGACCAGAATAGGATATAAGGGAAGGGAGTTTAAATTCTGGAAATTCAGAACAATGCACGTGAATACAAAAACCGATTCCCATAAAAAACACCTGAAAACACTTATTAACTCTAATACCCCCATGGAAAAACTCGATGAGAGGAATGATCCGAGAATTATTCCCGGAGGAAGAATTCTGAGAAAAGCCTGTCTCGATGAAATTCCTCAGATATTCAATATCCTAAAAGGAGATATGAGCCTGGTCGGACCTCGACCCTGTATTCCCTATGAAGCCGAAGAATACCTTCGATGGCATAAATATAGATTTGATATTAATCCCGGATTAACTGGTCTGTGGCAGGTCAGCGGGAAAAATAAATTGACTTTTAAGCAGATGATTCGACTGGATATAAAATATTCTCAAAATATGTCACTCTTACTGGATATTCGAATTATTCTGGCCACAATACCGGCTATATTGTGGCTGATATTTGAATCAGTTCAAAGTCATTATAAACCGGCTGAAGTAAAAATAAAACAACAAAAAACATAAGGAGAATCAAATGATAAATGTAGCATTAATAGGATGTGGATATTGGGGACCAAACCTCTTAAGGAATTTGTTATCATTACCCGGATGCAATGTAAAATCCATTTGTGATCTCTGTAATGAAAGACTGATACATATGAAAAACCTGTATAATGATCTGATAATTACTTCCGACTGTTCTCAAATCATGGACGATGATGAAATTGATGCCGTTATAATAGCTACACCGGTTAGAACACATTTCGAACTGGCCATACAAAGTTTAATGAAAGGAAAACATACCTTTATAGAAAAACCTCTAGCCAGATCAACAGAAGAGTGTAATATCCTTATTGATGAAGCCAAACAAAGAAATCTGACCCTTATGGTGGGGCACACATTTATATACACTCCTCCTGTCAGAAAAATGAAAGATATTATTGAATCGGGAGAAATTGGAGAAGTTATCTATATCAGTTCCCGAAGGCTGAATCTGGGATTATTCCAGAAGGATATAAATGTCGCCTGGGATCTTGCTCCTCATGATTTATCCATAATCCTCTATATTCTGGGAGAAAATCCGAAGACAGTCAGCTGCCAGGGGAAAGCCCATATCAATCCTAAAATTGAAGATGTTACCAATATAACATTGACCTTTAATTCCCGGGGATACGCCTCGATTCAGAGCAGCTGGATTGATCCCAGGAAAGTAAGAGATATGACCGTTGTGGGGACTAAGAAAATGATTGTTTATGATGATCTGGAACCACTTGAGAAAATCAAGATTTATGACAGAGGAGTCAGTGTTCCACCCCATTCTGATACTTTTGCTCAATTTCAGTACTCCTATCACTATGGTGATGTATACAGCCCTTATGTAAAACAGGAAGAGCCATTGAGAATTGAATGCAATCACTTCCTGGACTGTATAAGATCGGGAAAACCATCAGAATCATCGGGAGAAAAAGGGCTTGAAGTCGTAAAGATTCTTGAAGCCGCCAGCAAATCCCTTAAAAACTCCAATGTGTCTGTAAGTGTTAACGATTCTCTCGAACTAAGAGCCAGTTAAATGAATAAATCTAAGGATGTCATTCTGGGAAAAGATGTTAAAATTTATGATTTCACCAATCTATACGGGTGCTCGATTGGTGATGAGAGTAAAATCGGTACATTTGTAGAAATTCAGAAAGGTTCAACAATCGGCAAACGCTGTAAAATTTCCAGTCACTCCTTCATCTGCGAAGGTGTCATAATTGAAGATGAGGTCTTTATTGGTCATAACGTAACATTTATAAATGATTTATATCCCCGATCCACAACAGAGAATGGTGAAATCCAAAGAGATAATGACTGGAGATGTATACCCACTATAATTAAAAAAGGAGCCTCAATAGGTTCCAGCTCCACCATACTCTGCGGCCTGACTATAGGAGAAAATGCCATTATTGGAGCCGGAAGTGTAGTAACTCATGATGTTCCTGCCGGTACAGTCTTTGCCGGGAATCCCGCACATAAGCTCAGAGACATCTCTTAAAACCGAGAGATTCATCATATGAAATGTCATTCTTTGATATTATTTCATTAGAAAGTAATAATATTTCATTAGAGAGTAGTATAAATTTATTGTTTTTTTTAAAATAGGAGTTACATTTCTTGTTATTGCAACTCCAATGAAGAGGGGAAAAATGAAGAATCTATCCTATGGTTGAACATACCAAATGGCATATTCTTAAATTTTGTAACAGGAAGTATCTTTTCAGTATAAGGCTGAAAGAGTTTACATTGGGATTCTAACAAAGAGGGGAATAAATGAAAAAAGCATCATTATATTCATTATTAATTGTAGTGAGTTTCTTATCAGCATGTTCAATGCCGACTATAACCAGACTGGCATCTAATCAAGCCCCGAATAATTCTGTTGTTCCTGAAATTCTTCCTCAAGCAATAAGTTGTACAGATTCCACAATAACTCTGGAATGGGACTATTACACAGGAATACCGGTTGAGAGTTATAATTTGTACTACAAAGCTCATAGCGGAGATAATTGGATTTTACTCGACACAATAGTTTACGAATTAACACCTGAATTTACTATCGATTATAGTCAAATGGGCAATGGAAGCTGGGATTTCGGTATTACGGCAATTGATTCTGAAGGAATTGAATCGGACAAGCATTCAAGCCTTGATCATACAGCTTCTCCAGCTACAGGCTGGTATCTCGTATGGGATTATAATTAATAAAATTGAGTAAGATAGAATCCCCGGTAGACCCGGGGATTTTTTTTATTCAGATCCAGTCTGATTCAAAGCATTTGTTATGGTAATCATTGTAATGATCAATCCCAACCCTGTGGCGACTACAGGGAAATACTGATTGAAATTATAGAGAAAATTATTGGACAGAACATTCACCGTATCACCAGGCATTATGGGCTCCAACTCACTTCTCCTGGTTCCACCTGCATCTGTAATGACCACTTTGCGGTTATTATTCCTCAGATTATCAAAACCTCCTGCCTGATTGACATAATACAGGTAATCAGCATTGGGGTTATAGGTGAATGGACCGGGGAAATTCGCCGCTCCTGTTACATAGACAACTGGTTTTTTTACTGGAATAACAATCTGGTCAAAGGCATCCAGGACTATATCATCTTCCATCTTATAATTATATATTAATTTCTGCATATCCACGGCTATGCTCTGATAGTCCCGAAGAATATAACCATTTTCCAGATCAGCAAAAGGAGCAAATGACTCCCTTAAGGAATCAAGAATATCATATAAAGTTTCTCCCTGATTAATCGGGTAGGCAATTCTGTCATAGTCTTCAGCAGTAACTGCTTCTTCGGCAATCAATCTATCAATATCGATAATTCCACCTTCAACATATATAACCGGTTGAACCCGTATGATTGAGGGAATTGTCACAATATCACCATTATGGAATTCGAAGTCCTGGTTATAATCTCTGTTATTAATGAAAAATGACTTCGGGCTATTTCCCGAATACCGGTCAATTCTGATTCTGGAGGAATTGCCCATAGGTGTAATCCCCCCTGTAAATTTCTGAACATCAGTTATAGTATCTGTATCGAGTAGCTGATATACTCCCGGTTTATAAACTTCACCTTTAATCTCAATTTCTCTCCGTATACGATTGATAACAATTGTATCGTCTGGTTTTATTGTAGGGTTCTGGGACAGTTCCCCCTGATTTAAGGCCAATAGAAGATCATATACATGTAATTCCCCTTTCCCCGATATAATCTGGATATCCCGAACTGAAGAATAATCACCCAGGTTATCAGTAAGGACCTCACTTAACCGGGACAATCCCCAAGCTGTCACATAACGGGATTCGGGGATTTCTCCTCTGATAGGCACCTGAAAAACACCGACAGATGTAATTGTCAGAGCCGGGAGACTCC
>JAEINM010000023.1 GCA_016342385.1 Spirochaetaceae bacterium
ACTTGTGGGTAATAGTATGCCCTTCAGGGGGCCGGGGGGCTCTATAGGCAGCATATTAATACTTGTGGGTAATAGTATGCTCTGGGAGAGGGCCGGGGAGAGGGTTCTTAGATTATGAATTTTCAAATAATTCCTTAAATAAAGCATTTGATTTTTCTAATCCTTCTTTTGTAAAAACCACCGACTTTGTTTTTCCGACAGGATCATAAATAAGACCTTTCTCATGAAGCCTATTCAGAATATCCCAGTCAAATTGTTTCCATGCTCTGGATTCATCATGCAGAGTCAGGGATAACAGCGCTAGAGCGGCATTATCAATTTTTTCTTTATCGATACTCATAATTACTCCAATACTTTCATTGAATATAATATATGATTATTATCTTTTTCAGATAAATAAACCAATGCTTTCTGAAATCCTGAACATGAATTTGAAAAGATTAAAACGCTGAATCAGATCCCGTCCGGAAGGTTGCTGAGTGAATTGTCAGCATCGGTGCTAAACTGCAGGAAAGGGGGTGAGGATTCAAAGACCTGCTGTGCAATCTATATTCCTGTTTATTTTTTCCTTCTTGAAAACAACCCCTATTAAAATCATAATTAATACCATAGCTAATAGGGGGTATGTAGAATAACCGTGAAAGTACTGAAGTGAAGCGGAATCTTTACTTCTGAAACGGAAGAAATGGTGAAGGTTACAGGAGCTGTTTCGGACTTTCTATCTGTACCGGTTGAGTGATTTATGCACCAATATATAAATAATAAGATATTGAATGTCTGTTCCATATCTTCATGATACAATGTTGGAAAGGTTGTTACTGGAGGTTTTATGATAACCACTATTGATCTTGAGCCTGTCAATAAGATTTTAGCTCAAATTGAATTGTCTGAAAAACTGACTAATGGGAAGATTAAACCTGCTTATTTAATCCCTCTGCTTCAGGATATACAGGACGAGTACGGATATCTTCCCAGAAAAGTTCTGGAACATGTGAGCACTATAAGTGGTATTCCTCTCAGTCGAATATTCGGTGTTATAACATTTTATGAGCAGTTCTACATGGAACCTCAGGGTAAACACACTATTAAATGCTGTAGGGGAACAGCCTGTCATGTGAAAAACGGACAGAAAATCTCCGACACTATTTCAGAAATCCTCGGTATAGCCGAAGGAGAGACAACAGAAGACGGTTTATTTACTTTTGAGACAGTCGCCTGTCTGGGAACCTGTTTTCTGGCTCCTGTAGTTATGATCGATGATCAGTATTTCGGTAATTTAACAAATAGTGAAATAACAAAGATTATCAATAAATATAGTCCGAAAGGGGATATGCCATGACATTATCAGAACTGAAATCCCTGAGAGAAAAGATTGAAATCAGTAAGAAATTGATAAAGCAGAGGATCTATATCTGTACCACCGGATGCCGGGCTTCGGGAGCTCTTGAGCTTGTTGCGGGATTTAATGAATATATTGAAAAGAATAATCTGGCAGGGATATTGGAAATTGTTGAATCGGGGTGTCATGGGAAATGTTCTCAGGCTCCTCTGATCAGACTGGAGCCTAGTGGTTACTATTACGGTAAAGTAAAACCGGAAGATGTTAGTGAAATTGTCGAAAAAACGATCCTGGGAAATGAGAAAATTGAGCGATTCTACACAGTAACTTCCCAAGAGGGTGAAAAAGGTTTTTTCGGACACCAGAAGAAGGATATTCTTTTAAACTGCGGAATTATCGATCCTAAGAAAATCGATGATGCGATTGGAGTTGGTGCATATATGCAGGCAGCTGCAGCTCTAGAGTCCATGTCTCCGCTGCAGGTTATTGAAAATGTTCTAGAGTCAGGACTAAAGGGGCGTGGGGGAGCAGGATTTCCCACAGGTTTAAAATGGAAATTCTGTCATAATGCACCGGGAGATGAAAAATACCTTATCTGTAATGCCGATGAAGGGGATCCGGGAGCTTTTATGGATAGAGCTCTTCTGGAAGGGAGTCCCCATCAGATTATTGAAGGGATGATCATTGCCGCTTATGCCATTGGTGCCTCTCGGGGATTTATCTATGTCCGTGCCGAATATCCAATCGCTGTTGAACACATAACCCTTGCTGTAAAGCAGGCTGAAGAATACGGCCTTTTGGGGGACAATATTCTCGGTTCGGGATTCAATTTTAGAATAACAATCAGGAAAGGGGCGGGCGCCTTTGTCTGCGGAGAAGAAACTGCCCTGATAGCCTCCCTCGAAGGGAAAAGGGGAATGCCCCGATCCAGGCCTCCTTTCCCGGCGAATAGTGGATATATGGGGAAACCGACAAATATCAATAATGTGGAAACACTGGCCAATATTCCTCTTATCATTGAAAAAACAGGGAAGACCTATAGTGAAACGGGGACAAAGGACAGCAAAGGTACAAAAATATTCGCATTGGCCGGAGATGTCAAAAATACGGGCCTGGTTGAGGTGCCCATGGGGATCTCTCTGCGGGAAATTATTTATGATATCGGTGAAGGGATTCCCGATGGCAGGAATTTCAAGGCCGCTCAGATGGGTGGTCCCTCCGGTGGTTGTGTTCCCGGTGAATACCTTGATTTACCTATTGATTATGAGTCTCTGAAAGAAGTAGGAGCCATTATGGGTTCCGGGGGACTCATTGTTATGGATGATAGGAGCTGTATGGTCGATATGGCGCATTATTTCCTTGAGTTTATCCAGAAAGAATCCTGTGGTAAATGTGTTCCCTGCCGTGTCGGAACAAGGCATATGAAAGATATTCTGGCCCGTATCTGCGGGGGAAAAGGGGAAAAGGGAGACATTGAAAAACTTGAGGAACTAGCTGTGACTGTCAAATCTTCATCTCTATGTGCCCTGGGGCAGACAGCTCCTAATCCTGTCCTGACTACTTTAAAATATTTTCGGAATGAATATGAGGCTCATATATTTGATAAAAAATGTCCTGCCGGAAACTGCAGGGATCTGCTCACATATGAAATCCTTGAGGAAAATTGTACGGGATGTGGTGTCTGTAAAAAGAATTGCCCTGTTTCAGCAATCAGTGGGGAGAAAAAAGAAATTCACTCAATTAATCCCAATACCTGTACAGAGTGTGGAAAATGTTTTGAAGTATGTAAATTTCAGGCAGTCAGAGTCAGTTGAAGGGAGATGATATGAGTATAGTAAACATAAAGATAAATGGAAAAGATCATCAGCCTGAAATAGGTGAGAATATTCTCAAATATGCACTGGATCAGGGGATACATATTCCCAATCTCTGCTATGACAGTCGCTTAACTCCCTCCGGGGCCTGTCGGATGTGCATTGTTCAGATTGAAGGACGCCCGGGAGTACACACGGCCTGTACGATGACCGCTGCTGAAGGTTTATCTATTATCACAGATAATAAGGAGATCAGAGCTTTGCGCAAGTCCACTCTGGAGCTGATACTGAGTGAACATAAAACCAATTGCACTTCCTGCGATAGAGAAGGTGCCTGTCAGCTTCAGGATTATGCCTACGAGTATGGTGCGGCAGAGGATAAATTCCCTTCTATTGCGGCAACTGGAGATTCGGGAAACTATACAGCAGAGGGAATCGCCATAGGATATGATGTGGAGAAATGCATTCGCTGTATGCGTTGTGTGAAAATCTGTGCCGAAGTCCAGCACTGTGAAGCTCTGACATTTCAGGGACGGTCGGGAGAGGTTCTCGTAACGACCCCATTTAACATGCTATTGACTGATTCGAGCTGTGAAATGTGCGGACAGTGTCTCGACACATGTCCGACCGGGGCTCTCTATGAAAAATCCGCCCTTGGAAAAGGTCGTGTCCGCAGTCTGAAAAAAACCAGAACGACCTGCCTCTACTGTGGTGTAGGCTGTCAGCTCGATCTCAATGTACATAGAGAATCGGGGAAACTCGTGAAGGTCACAGGAGAAACCGGGATAATTCCCAACGATGGAAATACCTGCGTGAAAGGCCGGTTCGGTTTCGATTTTATCCATAGGGAAGAGCGGCTTACGACTCCTTTGATTCGTGAGGGTGATGCCTTTCGGGAAGCCGACTGGGAGGAAGCTCTGGAACTTGTCGCCCGTAGATTCAGTGAAATAAAAAAAGAATCCGGTTCTGATTCTCTGGCAGGGTTGAGTTCAGCCAAATCGGGCAATGAAGATAATTATATTATGCAGAAATTTGTCCGGTCCGTTCTGGGAACCAATAATGTGGATCACTGTGCCAGACTCTGTCATGCCTCTACGGTCGCCGGACTGGCACGGGCTTTTGGAAGCGGGGCCATGACCAACAGTATCGATGAACTGGAGAATACACCCCTGATCTTTGTCATTGGATCTAATACAACAGAATGTCACCCTGTTATGGGAATTAAGATAAGAAAAGCAGTGGCAGAGGGCAGAACAAAACTGATTGTTGCCGATCCGCGACGGATTTCTCTGACAGACATTGCTCATCTTCACATGCAGCAGAAACCGGGGTCCGATGTGGCTCTTATCAATGCCATGATGTATACCATTCTCGATGAGAAACTGAGTGATGAGAAATTTATAAAAGAGAGAACGGAAAACTTTGAAGTCTTTATTGAGGCCGTAAAGAACTGTCCCCCTGAATTCGCAGAAAAAGTCTCGGGAGTGAAAGCTGAAGACATTCGTAAAGCCGCCAGGATGTACGCGTCAGCTGAAAGTGCCTCCATTGTTTATTCTATGGGAATAACGCAGCACACGACAGGTACGGACAATGTCCTCAGTCTGGCCAATCTGGCCATGCTTACAGGAAATGTCGGAAAGCCATATAGCGGCGTTAATCCCTTGCGAGGGCAGAATAATGTTCAGGGAGCCTGTGATATGGGAGCTCTTCCCAATGTCTATCCCGGGTATCAGAAAGTTGTAGAGCCGGAAATCCATAAAAAATTTGAAAAGGGCTGGAACGCGAAATTATCTGATAAAGTCGGACTGACAGTTGTGGAAATTATGGAGGGAGCCCGGAAGAAAGAGGTTCGGGGACTCTATGTAGTTGGTGAAAATCCTGTCCTGAGTGACCCTGACAGCAATGAAGTTTTTGAAGGATTGAAAAATCTCGATTTTCTGGTTGTACAGGATCTTTTTCTGACCGAAACAGCGGAGCTGGCTGATGTTGTTCTTCCCGCCTGTTCTTTTGCTGAAAGAGACGGAACATTTACCAATACGGAAAGAAGAGTCCAGAAATACAGGAGAGCTGTCAATGCTCCGGGAATTTCAAAACCGGACTGGGAGATTATCTGTTCTATCGCCAATAAAATGGGAGCACCCTGGGCCTATTTTGATGTCTCGGAAATCATGAAGGAAATTGCTTCTCTAACGCCCATCTATGGAGGCATTAGTTATGGAAGAATCGATGATGTGGGCCTTCAATGGCCCTGTACAGGTACAGATCACCCCGGGACTAAAGTTTTACATCAGGGGAAATTCGCCAGAGGTCTGGGGAAATTTCACCCTGTGAATTTTCTGGCCCAGAAAGAATTACCCGACCATGAATACCCCCTTATACTGACGACCGGACGAATGCTTCAGCACTGGCATACGGGAACCATGACCAGAAAGAGTAAAGTTCTGGATGAAATTGTCCCAATCGGTTATCTGGAGATAAATCCGGCAGATGCCGGGAAACTGGGGATAGAAAAAGGGGAAGAAGTTTCTGTGTCATCACGGAGGGGTAGAATCCGGGTAGGAGTCAATATAACGGAAAAGATGGCTGAAGGGGTGGTCTTTCTCACATTTCATTTTAAGGAAAGCCCAGCCAATGCTCTGACAATTGCAGCATTGGATCCCCTGGCGAAAATACCGGAGTTTAAGGCCTGTGCTGTGAAGGTGGGAAAATTATCACGTTAAAACCCATTGTGAATTTTTGAAGTTCAATCGGGAAAAATCAAAATTAGATGATTCCGCATCTGTTCTTATAATCAAATCCGCTCTGTCTTCTACAACCAGGGCGGTTTTTTTCTTTATCTGCTCACTCTTTGCCTGTAAGAGAAAAAAGAGGGAAGGGGTAACGGATTTCATAATGCTGTTGGATTCGCATATGACCGGCTGTAATATCTCTATCTGCTTTAACAGTTCCTCCATCCCCTTTGTGACTGCATTCTCTCTGACTCTTAACCAGAGTACTCTCTTCGCTCCTGCTCTGAGTAGTTCCGATGTATCTTTACCAGTATTTTTATTGTGTTCTTCACTTATCTCAAAGTCTGATTCCAGAGAGGAGCATACACCGCAACTCCTGCCGCCACGTGGACAGTTAAACTGTTCATTTTTTATTACAGTCACTTTCAGAGCTGTAATATTGCCGTTCATTTGTTTTATCACCTGACGGGCAAAACCGGTTTTTCCCGCATTGCGGGAGTAGGCGCCGATGATCAGAAAATTGGGAAGGTTTATCATTTTATTATAATATCGTTAATTGATTAAATTGGTAAAGCAGGAGACGGTCGCGACCGTCCCCTGCTTTCCAATTTTTATATTTTGTCCCATACTGCCGAATTTATTGCTTGGGGTTCTTATTTTATATTTAATATCACAATTTATTTGATATAGTAAAATATTTGTGATATATTGAAAGAGTGAAAGACAGTGATCTGATTTATGGAATTATGGCTTCTCTCGGCAAAGTGGAATATTCTGTCTCATATCTGAAATATCTTCTGGAACCTTTCCATGTCACAGATTCCTCATTGCGGACAATACTCTCCAGAATGATAAGTAAAGGAGTTCTCCAATCGAAAAAAAAGGGGAAGTCCGCTTATTATTCTTTTGCAGACAAAGGAAAAAGAATAGGAAGCAATGTTTCCTTTTCCTTTAAAATTCCTGATTGGAGTAACTGGAATCATAGCTGGTGGGGATTTTTGTTCTCCATACCGGATGATGATAAGGCTCTTAGGCATAAGGTCACAAAAAAACTGTCATTATACAGATTTGTTTCACTCTATCCCGGATGCTGGATAAGACCCTTGCATGACAGTGAAAAAATAGAAGAATGTCTTCAGGATCTGACTTCTCTTGGATTCTGTCATCTGACTAAAATGGAATTTGTCTCAGAGTTGACTGAAGAAAGAATTCAAAAACTCTGGAAAATCGATTCCATTAATTATGACTATAAAAAAGGGTTGGATTTAATCAAAACATCATCGGTTAAACTGGAAAATGCCAATCCCGAAGAGGCTTTCCGGTTAAAAATGACTACAGGTAATGAAATTGTACAATTACTATTTACTGATCCGCTTCTACCGGATTTTTACCTACCGGAGGACTGGAAAGGGACTGAACTAAGGCAAGCTTTTGTTCGCTGGGAGAAATCCGTATATGAGAAGTCAAAACTTTTTTGGAATAACTATAAATAGCGATATTTGGAGGCGAGACAATGAGTCATACTTTGGCTGTTCTTTTAACCGGGACAATAACCGGTACTGTTAGTTTTGTAATCGGTTCTGTCTTGTGGTTTGCACCATGGGCAATGAAAATTACTAATAAAGCGCAGGATTTACCTATAGGGAAGAATCTTCCTATAAAAATATTCATTCTTTGGATTAATGTTTTCCGGAGTTATGATTTCTATATTAATTAGGGTATTTACAAAATGATAAACAAATCAATAATTGAGCAAATTGGAAACACATCATCTTTACTGAAGTTTCTTACTATGAAAGATCTCCAGGATAAGGATCCCCATAGCCCTGAGATGATAGAGGCACGAAATAATGCCTTACAAGATCCTGTCGTTAAAGATATACTCATTGAACTGAAAAGCTGGCCCGGTAATGTCCTTAAAAGACATAATGATGCCAAACTGCTGATTCACAAACTCAGTTTTCTGGCAGATCTCGGATTGACCATAGCTGTTGAAGATTTGAAAGAAGTCACAGACAGAATTCTACAAAAGCAGTCTTCTGAAGGTGTTCTTACTCTCAAGATAAACATCCCGAAACAGTTCGGGGGATCTGGGGAGGACCATTTCTCCTGGATGCTCTGTGATGCCCCTCTGCTCATGTATTCGCTCCTGAAAATGGGTGTAGACCGGAAGATCCTTAATCCGGGATTGGAATATTTGATTGCAATAGGTGATGATTACGGTTACCCCTGTACGGCCTCTTCTGAGCTGGGACGGTTTAACGGTCCCGGGAAAAGGGGAACTCTCTGTCCCTATGCCAATCTTCTTATGGTAAAGTTACTCAGCCGGTTGCCGGATAAACAGAATACCCCACAGTGCCGGGCTGCTGTAGAAGCCCTGCTGGAACATATGGAGAAAAAAGATAAAAGATACCTTTTTGGTGTGGGAACAGATTTCAGGAAATTGAAATATCCCTTTATCTGGTATGATATTCTTCATGTTACCGATACTTTGTCTCATTTTGATTTTGCCGTTTCAGATCCCCGATTTAAGGAATTGCTGGAAATAATAAAGGGAAAAGCCGATAGTGGTGGATTTTATCGGGCGGAATCTGTCTGGATGGCCTGGAAACAGCTCGATTCGGGACAGAAAAAAGAGCCCTCTCTGTGGATTTCATTTGTTGTTTTAAGGATTTTAAAGAGAATAGAGATTTAATAAATTGGCAGTGGACGGTCTCGACCGTCCACTGCTGTCATTAAAAACACTTTCCTGTTTTATCTTTCGGGCATGGCTTATCAGTCGTGCACTGATAGCAGATCTCGTTTTCCAATTTTTCGCTTTTAAAAAAGCTATTTATACTCTCTAAGGTTGTGGTCGATATGTTTTCCAGCGCTTCTGTGGTCAAAAAAGCCTGATGAGAAGTAATCAGAACATTATTAAAGGTCAAAAGTCTGGCCAGGATATCGTCCATAATCATGGAAGCCGAGAAGTCTTCAAAAAAATAACTTGATTCCTCTTCATAGACATCGAGTCCGGCGTAACCAACTTTACCGGTTTTCAATCCTTCAATCAGAGCTCCTGTATTAATCAGATGACCCCGACTTGTATTAATGATCATTACATTATCTTTCATATGGCTGATACTCTCGCCGTTGATCATATGTCTTGATTCTTTTGTCAGAGGGCAGTGAAGGGAAATGATATCCGATTCCCTATACAATCTGTCCAACCCGACATATTTGAATCCCTTTTTCCGGGCATATTCCTCATCTTTCCAGTTGTCAAAGGCCAGAACATTCATGCCCAGCCCTTTCAACAGATCGATCATGATTCTACCGATTTTTCCCGCGCCGATAATCCCCGCTGTTTTCCCATGGAGATCAAATCCGACCAGACCATTGATGTTGAAGTTGCTATCTCTGGTTCTGTTAAAAGCTTTATGGGTCTTTCTGTTGAGTGTCATAATCAGGGCCAGAGCATGCTCTGCAACTGCATAAGGAGAGTAGGCAGGCACCCGAACCACATGTATTTTACTCAAAGCGTATTTCAGATCGACATTATTGTATCCGGCACAGCGCATGGTTATCAGTTTGACCCCATTTTCCACCAGACCATCGATAACTGTTTTGTCTATAGTATCATTAACAAATGCACAGACCGCATCATACCCTTTCGTCAGCACAACACTATCGGCAGTCAGCTTGGTTTCGAAATATTTTATTCTTACATTCGTATCAGTCTTTCTGCTGTTAAATGATTGCCGGTCGTATTCTTTTGTATCAAAAAAAGCAATTTTTATCTCTTTCATATTGACTCCCTATTGTCCCGTTCATATAGATACATAACAATATCCGAGACTAAGGTCAAGCACAAATAAATGGTTAAGCAGAATTAAATGAGTTTAGACTAATTTCGTGGTGAAGGAAGATAGGAGGGGAAGAGGGTAAGCTACTTAAATGTAGGAATACTTTTTTGATATTACATTAATGTAGCTGTTTTGGCGTTATATTCCTTGATGGTTTTTTTTACATCTTTCATCAATAAGAAAGTAATGTTTTATGTAATTCATTGCTGAATAGAGATATCTGTTCTTTAAAACATTAAAATAGTGTGATTTAAAGCTAGAAAACTAAATGAGTGGCACAATTTTTGCAAGTGTATTTACCACTATGAGTGAATGGAGTAATAATTATGAATTTTCTTAAAAATAGAAGAGTTCTTCTATCATCAGCTTTTGGGCTTTTTATCATGTCTCCCATAACTGCTGAAAGCATTTCCATGGTAGATTTGAAAATGGGTCTTGATACTGTCTGGGTTTTACTGGCTGCTTTTTTGGTTTTTTTCATGCAGGCTGGTTTCGGTATGGTAGAAGCCGGGTTTATCCGGGCAAAAAATTCCACTAATATTCTGACCAAGAACTTTCTCGATTTCTGTATGGCATCAATAGGTTTTTTTGTTTTCGGTTATGCCATAATGTTCGGCACCGGGAATGATTTTATCGGTATGAGCGGTTTTTTTATGATTGGAGCAGAGAGCGGTGCTGATGTCCCTCTATTTGCATTCTGGCTATTTCAGGCAGCCTTTTGTGGTGCTGCGGCAACTATTGTAGCTGGTGGAATGGCTGAGCGAATGAAATTTAAAGCCTATCTGGTTTATTCATTTCTCATTTCCGCTTTCATTTATCCTATTGTCGGTCATTGGGTATGGGGTGGCGGATGGTTATCTGCTCTGAATTTTGCGGATTTCGCCGGATCTGCAGTTGTTCATACAACTGGTGGAGTGGCGGCATTGATCGGAACAATTATACTAAAACCACGTACAGGGAAGTATAGACCGGACGGATCAATTAAAATGATTTCGGGACACAATATCCCTCTGGCATCTCTGGGTGTTTTTATTCTGTGGTTCGGATGGTTCGGATTTAACCCGGGATCTACTCTGAGTGTCGGTGATGGTACTCTGATTTCTCTTGTAGCGATAAATACAAACCTTGCAGCGGCAGCTGGTGGAATTATGGCAATGATCATGGTATGGTCTATATCGGGGAAACCCGATCTTTCCATGGCATTAAATGGTGCATTGGCCGGTCTAGTCGCAGTGACAGCGCCATGTGCTTTTATCAGCCCCTGGTCTGCTATTGTGATAGGTTCTGTTGGCGGCATACTGGTTGTACTGGCATCTCTCCTTCTGGATAAATTGAAAATAGACGATCCTGTCGGTGCTTTTCCCGTACATGGTGTAAACGGTATATGGGGGACTTTATCAATAGGTCTGTTCGGTCGGGAAGCGCTTGGGCTCTCGTCAGAAGGTCTGTTCTTCGGAGGCGGATTCAAAATGCTGGGCGTTCAGTCTCTTGGTGTTTTTTCCATAGCCGCATTTGTTCTTGCAGCAATGGGACTGATCTTTATAATTATTGATAAAACCATAGGCTTACGTGCCTCGCAGGAAGAGGAATACCTCGGGCTTGATATTGGTGAACACGGACTGGAATCCTATTCGGGTTTTCAGATTATAGAATAGGAGTACAAAGATGTTTTTAGTAACTGCAATGATACAGCCTCAGAAATTTGAAGAGGTGAAGAAAGCTTTATTTGAAGCGGATATACACAAAATGACTGTTACATCAGTAAAAGGGTGCGGTCAGCAGAAGGGATATGAAGAATCTTTCCGTGGGGTAGCCTCTGAAGTGAATCTCATCAATAAGATCAGATTGGATATAGCTGTGAATAAAGAATATATTGATCCGACTGTCGATGCCATAATTAAAGGTGCCAGAACCGAAACAATAGGGGACGGGAAGATTTTTATCACTGAGCTGAAGGAGTGTATTCGAATCAGAACCGGAGAGAAAGGGCATGATGCCATAGGCTGATTATTTCTGGAAGATTTGTCAGATAACCTCTATAATTAAAGATAGAGGTTATCTGATATGTTTATAAGAAAAAAAGGATTTATATCCATGCTTGTTTTATCTTTATTACTGCTGCTTTCAGCATTTATGACAATAATTCCCTTTGATCAGGCTGAGAAGATCAATCTTCTTGGTTACAAAGCACTTCATTCTCTTTCTCCAGTCAGTACTATAGTTCTAATAGTCGGATCAATAGTAGTGAATTACCTCAGAAAGCGATATTTTCTTACGAATAGGTAAAAAAAATTCCCAATTTATGAATCTCTTTTTTTCTACCTTAATTAACAAGTTGATCACTGGTTACATAGATTATATATATGTGAAATTCCCGGCGGGAGTTTCGCCGGGATTGAGATTTATTTCTTTCCGATCTCATACCAGTTTATTTTTCTGGTCACGATCATAATGCCTGTCAGGATTGTAAATAATCCAAGAGACCCTATGAGCAGTGCATAGTCTTCTGATGCCAGAGCCATATAGAGATAGAGGTATAAAAGGGCATTTAGAAGAGCCATGATTCCCCCTTTGGCGACACTTTTAAATACAGCTCCTGTATAGAAGGAAACAAGAGCTGCAGAAGCCAATCCCGCTGCCAGATAAGCCATGTTAAAATCCATATGTTCAGAAAGCGTCAGGAGCAGCAGGAAAAACATACACACCGTTAAACCTACCATTATGTATTGAAAGGGATGCAATCTTCCGGCGGCAAAGATTTCGAAAAGAAAAAGTGTTATGAAAGGGAGAAAAATAAATAACATACTGTATTTTATTGCTCTGTGACTCTTGAAATATCCATCTATGGGTGTGAGAAAATCGACTCCGAAATTACTTGTTGATATTTCACTCCACGACACTTCATCATCCAGCCAGAATTGAGGATAACTCCGTGCCAGGGCCTGAATCTCCCATCCGGCAGAGAAACCATTTTCAGAGAGTTCTCTCGTTGTCGGGATAAAGGAGCCGGAAAACCCGGGACTGAGCCAGTCTGACTTAATTGATACAGATGTTTCATCACCCATGGGGAAGAAGTTAATGGATCCTCCTCCTTTCAGGTGAACATTCATATGAAAAGATATTTGTTCAGTTCCATGAAAGGGTGTGGAGGCAGAAATCCCTGAGGGGAATAATTCCGTACCTGATGTTCCTCCCTGAAAATCTGATGATGCACCATTCCAGTTTAAATCTACAGACTGGCTCAAACCTTTTACATCTCCCAGTCCCAGAATAAGACGGGCTTCATCCCACAAAATCTCTCCATTTTCCAGATTCCATAAGGGATTTTCCGGTTTGGAAAATGCGCCCTTTATGGAAAACTGCCCCGAATAGAGCTCAATCTCAAATATCCCTTTTTCACGGACCTGAGATTGAATATCTCCAATAATCTCAAGTGAATCGGGAAGGATATAGAGGTAATGACGGATTATTCCCACTTCATTTCTATCGGCGTAGTGTTCTACATATTTCTCTTCTACGGGGATGGCCAGTACAGGACCCGCAATCTGCTGCCATCCACCCCACTGGTTTATGACTTCTGTTTTCGCATCATCACGACGGTATTCTCTCTCTCTCATGAGATCTTTAATGGCAGATACGGGGATTAATAGCATTATGGCTATAAAAAGTGCTACCATTAATTTAGCCAGTGGAGATCCGTTCCATTCTTTAAATCGATTGATCATTTTGTTTTCCTTCATAGTGTCCTCATCTTTAATATTGATGTTTCCAGTATGAAATCATCTTTTGTCTAGGGAGAGGCACAAATGTGGCAATTCTGTGACATTGTTGTTTTCTCTCTTGGTGTTTCCCCTACTGCCGTGGTAAATTGCTGTATATGAGAATTGCCTTAGTTGATGATGAGCCGGACTTGAGAGAAACTCTGAGATTTGCCCTGGAAAAAGAGGGATATAAGTGTGATTCCTATCGCGACGGACAGCAGGCCTGGGAAACTTTTTCGGCGACTCTTCCCGATCTTATCATTCTCGATGTCTCTATGCCCCGGATGGACGGACTGGAGTTGTGCCGCAAAATCCGGCAGATTTCAGAGACAGTACCCATTTTATTTCTCTCATCGAAAGATGATGAGATTGACAGAATCCTCGGTCTGGAAATTGGAGGAGACGATTATCTGTGCAAACCATTTTCAGTGAGAGAACTCCTTGTGAGAATTAAGGTGTTATTCAGAAGACAGAAGGCGAGGCTCAATGAGAGTACTTCCTCTCCCTATAGTCTTGGACATTTGAGCCTGGACAGTGATAAATATCTTGCTTTATGGAAAGATTACAAGCTGGATTTAACTGTGACGGAATTTTTGCTTCTCAAAACACTTTCCATGGCTCCGGGATTTGTTAAAACAAGAGAAGCTCTTATGGAACTGGTGTATCCTGTGGGAACATACGTCTCTTCAAGAACTATCGATACACATATTAAACGGCTTAGAAAAAAAATACAAAAGACGGATGAAAATTTTGATGAGATTGAAACAGTTTACGGACTCGGTTACCGGTATAGGCAGATCAGCTCTTAGTATCTCTTTCAGGCTGCTTATATTTAATGTGCTTCTCGTTTTCCTCCCCATTGCAGCCGTATTGTATCTGGATATTTATGAAGAACAGCTCCTCACTTCTCAGGAAAAGACCATGGTTCAGCAGGGGCGTTTACTATCCGCTTCATTGAGTGGAAAGGGGGAGATTTCCCCTGATGAAGTGGCCATCATTTTTAACAATCTGGCTAATAGAACAGAGACAAGACTTCGCGTCGTCGATAAGGAGGGGTGGCTTCTGGGAGACACCAGTTCTTCCATAATGAGTACCCCTCGGGAAGTCAGTAAGGTTTCAAGGGATCGCTATTCCGCATCGGCAGAATTTGTTGATGAGGTTCTCGATCGGGATTCTCTTCTTTACCGAATGGCGACTTATCCGGTTGTTCTCTATAGAAAATTATTCAATCCTCCCATTCCGGTTGACCAGGCTAGCTTTTACAGTTCTACAACCCGATTTCAGGGGCGGGAAGTCCTGGCGGCCCTCGAAGGTAAATACGGTGCAGCGACTCGTTTATCTCCGGATAAGCAACGGTCGGTTACCCTCTATACAGCTATCCCGGTCTATAGTGAAGGTGAGGTGGTAGGAGCTGTACTAAGCAGCCAGTCCACCTATCGTATCCTCAAGGATCTCTATGAAATCCGACTGTTTATTTTGAGAATCTTTCTCGCTTCTCTGGCTGCGGCTGTTATCATCAGTATCTTTTTATCGGGTACCATTTCCTCTAGAATTAAAAAACTGGGAAAAGAAGCCCGTGCTATCAGAACCGGTAAGGGGCGTATTAAAGGTTCATTTACTCATCTGAAACTCAATGATGAGATCGGATTTCTATCTCTTTCACTCATTGATCTCACAGATCGTCTCGATCGCCATATACAGTTTATCGATTCCCTTTCAAGGGATATGAGCCATGAGTTTAAAAATCCTCTGGCGGTTATCCGATCGGCTACAGAAATGATTAATAGCAGCGATGGAGAACAGCGGCAGCGATTTCTCGATCTTATCGATCAGAATACAAGGCGGATGGAGTCTCTCTTAAATGGTGTGGAGGAGATCTCCCGACTCGACTCTCATCTGGATAAGGAAAAAAAAGAAAAAATCCACATATCAACTATACTTTCAACTCTGCTTGCGGGATTCAGACTTCGCTATCCCGAGCTTAACTGGCATATAAACAATGGACAGACCGACTTATGTCTGTTGGCATCAGAGGAGAGACTCAGTCAGGTTTTTGTCAATCTTTATGAAAATGCCGCATCATTTTCCAAACCGGAAGGTTCTGTTGTCACAACAGTTAATAGAAATAAAAACCATGTTTTTGTCAGTTTCTATAATGATGGCCCGTTGATTCCCCAAGAGGATTTAGAGAACATCTTTAATCGCTTTTTTACTTCCAGGGAAGAGGGGAAAGATCGACATCACGGTCTGGGGTTATCAATAGTGAAAACTATTGTAGAAAGTTATGGAGGATCAGTGGAGGTCTTCAATTCCCTTTCGGGAGTCACTTTTTCGATTGTGCTGCCTCTTATCCCTTGTAATTAATTTGAAACTGCTAAGAATCAATACTACTCTTAGAGTATGGAAATTCTCGATCTTACAAAAGAACAATCCAAGACGACTCAACAGGCAGGAACTATCCTGGTATTGCAGGGAAATGGGAATAAAGCTATCAGCATTCTTCACTCCGGCCTGGCGGAAATCCTCTACAATGAAGAGACCGGATCCCAATCGAGTCCTGAAGATTTCTTACAAAACAGCCTCCGTGTGGGACTGATCAAAGGGGAATCCCCTTTTGGCATAACAGGTATAATGAACAGAGAAGAAACTTCGCGGATTACGATCCGCTGTGTCACTGAATGTATTATCAGTTCAGCTCCCGTTCATGCGTCGCAGTTAATTTCCAAAATACAGTCGGATCTTCCCTTTAACTTCAGAACACTCAGAACGCTGATTACCCGGATAGAATCGACCTTTTATCTTTTTAATAATTATAAATATCTATGGCATAAATTTGCCTCTATAGCTGATTCTCTGGCTCTTGGGACAGAGTATAAATCAGGTCAGGGAGGTGTCAAAATCAGCAGAAATTCCTCCAGCCTTGAAGAGTATTCGGGATATGTCAAATCTCTTACATCCGGGGCGGGATTTCCGCAACCGGAAGCCTGGAGTTACAATTTATTCCTCGGGAAACTGCAGGATCATCTCGGTCTGTATGCAGATCACGATAAGATAATAATCGAGGAGCTATTTGATTATCAGCAGTTTTTATTTATTAAAAGGATTATCAGGAAAAATGACTCCATATTAATAGCTCTTTTTCAGAAAGATGAACCGGCTAATCAGTATGTATTCGAATTCCTCGGCAAAGTTCTGGAAACTATGCTGAAAACCAATATGGAACTGGCTTCTGAAATCAATAGTCTCATATCGGTTTTATATGGTCAGAATGGATGGGTGAAACAGATTCTTATGGATAATGATCCGGAAAAGCAGCATATTAGAGATTTTCTCCATTTTCTGGCTAAATTCAGCTGGAGGTGTCGTAAAGATACGGAGAATCTTCTTGGAAAAGACCTGGCTGTAGAATTCCCTTTCTTCAAGACTCTCAAAAAATTTAAGGATCTGACAATAACAGCTGAGAAAACGAATGAAGTCCAAAAAAATGGAACAGTGACGCCCGATAAACGTTTGATGAAGTATAAAGGTCTTTTAAAGAAAATCCTTGATTTTTCCGATCTATCCGATGAATTTAAAGAGGATTTTAGTTTTTTAATTGAAAAATTCAGAAAAGCAACAAAAAAATTCGGTACTGATGGGGAATCAATCAAATTGAGAAAAGAGATTTCCGATAAATACTGGTTGCTCTATGAAGCCTGCTTCCTGAAATTTATCGATTCGGATTTAAAAGGCTTTATTCCCGGAATCATGCTCCATTTTGGTCTCTTGGATGAAAAACTTGTTACCAGGGAGGAGTTACTGGCTATCGATGATTTCTATACGAGAAATCTTTTTTCCGATGATTCAATTCCGGTAATGACGCTTCCCTATTTTCTGGAGAAAATATACCGGTCTGAAGTGAGTCCATCACTTAACGATATGGGAGATACATTCAGAGTTGTTTTAAAAAGACAGGAGACTATGACAGAGGGGCAGAAAAAAGGGAGATATATTTTTGACAATACTGCCGAAGATCGGGTCCGATATGAAATAAGGAATATATCCAGGGAGATGGGTGGCGTTCTTTTCGGGAGCAAGGTTAAATCAGTTCCCATTCTCTGTCGTGAGACTCTATCGGGCAATATCAAAAGATTCTTTATAGAACCCGATTCTATGGTCATAAAAGTGGAGAAAATACAAAATAGAGATTTCTCTCTTTTTTACAGAGAAGTTCTGCTCAAACATGAATTGGGATCGGATTTTATTCAGAAAGAGGTCGTTCCCAATTTTGTATTATATCCCTGTATCGGTTCCCGCGCATTGATGTGGCAGGAGCTCGATGGAACGAAAAAAGATAGTGCCGGTCGATTCTTCTTTCCCCTGTTTTTTTCTGAAAAGTTTCACGAGACATTACTCTATCAATTAGCTTCTTTTCGGTGGGAACTGCAGAAAACAATTGCCGGTCATAACTGGACAGATCCCGTTGAGGGAGGGCTGGTCGGATCTTATTATGACTATATACAGTTCTATAAAAAGAATCCCAATATGACTCCTGAAGCTAAAAATCGGCTTGAGGAATTTATCAGAAAAACAAAATCCGATAAAGACCGTTTTGCCAGGGATTATATGACCTGGGTCGAGTATGAATATGACAGTAAGATCCGGTTGAATAGTGCGGCCAGGGATATTTTCTACCGATTTTGCCCCTTTAATAATAAGGTCCGTGAGGATATGGCTAAAAAACCCCTCTTTAATCAGCTGGATGTAAAATTCCAGAATAGAAGGCAAAAAGAAATTTTGAAGTTGAAAAGCCGGTTTATCAAGTTCGAGAAAAAGGGAAAAGCTCTTCCAGTGGAACTGGTTGATTTTATGAGATATCTGGAGTACTGAGGATTTCATATTTAACTTTTGTGTTTTGTCTCTATAATATTAAAAAGTAAACCTAAGGCGGATAAAATGTATAGTTTAGAAGAATTATTGGAGCAGGAAAATACATTACAGTTTGCATCATTTTCATCGGAAACAGCCTGGGAACTGGGACAGAAATTTGTGGAAGCCGGGCAGAAGGGAAGACTTCCCATTACAATTGATATTGCTTTAAACAGGCATCAGCTCTTCCATTTCAGCTTCCCCGGTACCTCGGCAGATAACGATGAATGGGTCAGACGGAAAATAAACCTGGTCAATCGTTTCGGTCACAGTTCCTTTTACATCGGTCAAACCCTGAAAGCCTGCGGGAAAACAATAAAG
>JAEINM010000024.1 GCA_016342385.1 Spirochaetaceae bacterium
TCACCCAGATCTTCCAGATCCTCAAGACCTTCCTCATCACTGAGATCTTCGACCTCAACAGGTTCTGGTTTTCCTTTTTTTACAGGTTCGGTTGATGCGGGTAAAACAGAACCTGCAGGAACTGTAAAATTAACATTTTTGAGGGCTTTCTGAAGGATTTGCTCAATCTTTTTCAGATCGAAATCTTTGCTCTCCTCTTTTTCCTCTTTCTTTTTACTCAAAACTGAAATAATTTCATCCCAGTTATTATCTATTAGTTTATCAATATCCTTTTCTTCTTCTTTCTGAAAGCGACCAAGTCCCTTTTTGAACTCTTTTCTCACCTGGTCTCTACGAGAACGCATATCCCTTTCCCACATATCCCAGTTTAAATCACTTTTATTATCAAGATATTCTATAAGAAAATTTAACTGAAATTTCTTTATTCTCGATGCAATAACAACTGATTTATCCTGAGGGATATTTAATATCAGGAAAATAATGAGAAAAAAAGTTGAAAATATAAGCGTTAATAAAACAATAATAAGAATGGGATTGAGCTGGAGTTCTGATTCTTTTATAACAATCGAAATATTGAGGTCTGACAGGTATTTATAATCAGTGATTTTCTTATTTAGAATAAAAAATCTTTCATTTGCCGTATCCGATGAGATAAGATGTGGTTGCTCTAAGTTACTCTCTTGTATCTCCTGCAATCTATCTTCCACTTCTGCTAACTGTTCTCTTTTTAAATCAATAAGAATCCCATTTGTACCAGATAATTGAATTAGACTATTTGAAGAGGAAAGACCTTTTGCAAAAAGATATTCTTTAAATCCCGAAGAAGAGAAATAAATTAAAGCTAGGCCTTTATCCAACCCCAAAGAATCCTTCATCGGTATTTTATAAATAATTGAACTATTACTCTCTTTAAACTCAATAGTATTCTCTAAGGTTTTATATACAAGATCTTCATTAAAGTCCGAAGAATTTCTCCACAAGTCATAAATGATTCTTGAAGATGTTGAACTACGGATATCATTCTTATCCGAACTGAAATGAATTTTCTGACTATCAGTTGTAAAATCTATGATTCTCAGATATTGAAAACCTTTTAATTCGTCTTCCAGAGAACCAACAATTTGATCTCTTTCAATTATATCTTCTGCTTTCTGATTTAACTCAAAAACCCGATGAAATGAGTTATTATTGAGAACAAGAGATAAACGGGAAAAATTTTCATTATTGTAATCCGTAAATAGATGATATATATCATCTATTCTTTCACGTTTAATTTCAATAATTCTCTGATTGTAAAATTTTGTTTCTATTGTTTCGAATAAACCGGTATAGCCGAGAACAATGAATAAGCCAAGGAGTACTATCGAGACAAGAAGACTGATTAGAAATTTGTGTATTGTCCTCATTAATTCAAATTTACTCCAGAAAAAAAATTAAACAAAAAAATAAGGAAGGATCTGATTACCAGACACCTTCCTTTACATTATCGAACTTAAAAAACATTTACCTTAGGATCTTTTAAATTAGAAATCCTAATGATTATTTATCTGTTTCTTTTGCAGAAGCTTTTTTAACTGCTGTTTTTTTTGCAGGAGCTTTTTTGGCTGCCGCTTTTTTGGCGGGAGCTTTTTTCGCTGCCGCTTTTTTGGCAGGAGCTTTTTTAGCCGCCGCTTTTTCTGCAGAAACTTTCTTCTCTTCAGTTTTTTTAGCTACTTCTTTTTTGACAGTCTTTTTGGGTTCATCAGCTTCAGGTGTCTTTTCAGAACCTTCAACAAATTCAAGTATTACCATCTCTGCAGCATCACCAGCTCTTTTACCAAGTTTAAGAACTCTGGTATAACCACCAGGTCTCTCTACAAATCTAGGAGCAATTTCTACAAACAACTTATTTAGTATAGCCTTGTCCCAGATCATCTTTGCAATCATTCTTCTGTTATGAACAGAATCAATTTTTGCACGAGTAACCATTTTTTCAGCAGTACGTCTTATTTCAAGAGCCTTTGCCTTAGTAGTCTTTACTCTTTCGTATTTCAACAAAGAAGTTACCATATTTCTATGAAGAGCTTTTCTATGACTGGATTTTCTTCCCAGCCTGTTAAAACCTACTCTATTGTGCATGTCTAGTCTTCCTTATTCTTATCAAGTTTAATCGTATTCTTCAGTACACTGTAATCAGTCATACCAAGGCTTAGATTCCACTCTTTCAGCTTTTCTTTTATCTCCATAAGAGATTTTTTACCGAAGTTTCTTGTTTTAGCAATCTCATCTTCAGACTTACGGGTAAGATCTCCAATTGTCTTAATATTAGCATTTTTTAGACAATTACTGGATCGTACAGATAATTCCAATTCTTCAACAGGAGTAGCGAGAAGTTTTTCGATTTCTTCAACTTCTTTATCCACCTCATCATCGGCAGCAACAATACCCTCATCAAAATTGATGAAAATGGTAAAGTGATCTTTAGCAATCTTTGCCGCTTCTGCCAGGGAATCCTGTGGCATGATCGTTCCATCAGTCCAGATTTCAAAAACAAGCTTATCGTAATCAGACCTATGTCCGACTCTTGTATTTTCGATATTATATTTTACTTTTGTAATAGGCGAAAAAATTGAATCAACAGGTATAGTACCTACAATTTCAACGTATTTTTCGTTTATTTCAGCCGGAATATAACCTCGACCAAGATCAATCTGAATCTCAAACTCAAGGTTCGCACCATCCATCAGAGTACATAATTTTAAGTCTTTATTAGAAACAACTACGCCATCTTTTTCAAGAGCGGCAGCTGTCATCTCCCCTCCGCCTTTCCATTCAACGAGGATTGTTTTTTCTTCAAAATCCTCTGGTAGGCTGAGCTGAATCTGTTTAAAATTACTAATCAATTCCGGAGTATCTTCAACAACTTCAGGTATGGACTCAAATTCACTTGAGATCACGTGGGAGTTGCCCTCTTCATTAAAACTTGTAATGCGGACAGCAGACACCGCATATCCCTGAATAGAAGAAAGCAGAATCCTTCGGAGAGTGTTTCCAACAGTTGAACCATATCCTCTCTCAAATGGATAAGCTACAAACTTTCCGTGATAAGGTGTTTCTTCAACGTGTTCAAAAGTTATACCTTTTGGTCGTTTAAATCCCTTCAAGAGGTTTTTACGCGCCATTTCTGCTCCTTATGCAGGACCTGTTAAAGATCCATGTTTCTACAAATCAACAATAATCAGGTTAATAAAAGGCAGGGAGCTACACCTGACAAAGTAGGTCCCTTTTGCCCCGACATTATACTCTTCTGGTCTTTTTAGGTCTGCATCCATTGTGAGGAATTGGAGTAATATCAGAAATAGATTTCACTCTTAATCCCAATGCGCCAAGAGATCTAATAGCAGATTCTCTGCCGACTCCGGGACCTTTTACAAAAACGTTAACTTCTCTCAGACCAAAGTCCTTGGCTCTATTTGTAGCAGTTTCTGCTGTAGACTGAGCTGCAAAAGGAGTTGACTTCTTGGCACCTTTGAATCCCAAAGATCCAGCACTACACCAAGACAATGCATCACCTTTGAGGTCTGTTATTGTAACAATAGTATTATTAAAAGTTGCCTGAATATAGACATTCCCTTCATATACTGTTTTTTTGTCTTTTCTTTTCTTTACTTTAGCCTTAGCCATTAACTAACCCCCAGCCTATTTCTTTTTCTTGGCAACGGTTTTTACTTTACCTTTTCTGGTACGAGCGTTAGTCTTCGTTCTCTGTCCGCGGACGGGAAGACCTCTTCTATGCCGTAAACCTCGATAACAGCCGATATCCATAAGTCTCTTAATATTAAGAGCCACTTCAGATCTTAATCGACCTTCCACTTTGTAATCATTTTCAATGATTTTCCGAAGCTTTGCAACTTCCTCAGCAGAAAGCTCCTTGACTCTTACGTTCGGATCAATTCCTGTTTTCTCGCAAATCTCTTTTGCAGAAGTTCTACCGATCCCGTATATGTATGTAAGAGCTATCTCTGTATGCTTGTTAGGTAAATCTATACCTGCAATCCTAGCCACTTACGACCTCCTACTTCTGTCTCTGTTTGTGCTTGGGGTTATCACAGATTATTCTGACAACACCTCTTCGTCTTATGACTTTGCACTTATCACATATGGGTTTAACGCTTGCTCTAACTTTCACACTAGCCCCTTACTATAAATTCCTGGACTGCAACTTGCCGCTTTTCACAAGACCGTCATGATGATGCATCTTAAGATGACCTTCAATCTGCGACATCAGATCCAAATCAACACCAACCATAATAATCAACGAAGTTCCTCCCATCAGGTATGCGACCTGTGTGGGAAAATTAAATAAATTAACTACGATAGAAGGTATCAAAGCTATCACTGCAAGAAACAATGATCCAGGCAATATTATTCTATACAGTATCTTAATCAAATACTGATCTATATGTTCGGAACGAATTCCGGGGATTGAACCCCCATTCTCTCTGATTGATTTTGCAATCTCGATTGGATTCAAAGATATCTGAGTATAAAAATACGCAAAGAAAACAATCAAAAGAGTATAAGCAATCATATACGGGCCACTGTTGGGCTTCATAATGGCTGAGAACTTAGCCCAACCCTCACTTGAAGCACCTAAAGAACCAGCTATCTGCAGGGGAAACGTCAGTAACGATCCGGCAAATATAACTGGAATTACACCCGAAGGATTTATCTTAAACGGAATATAGGTATTCTGTCCACCATACATACGGCGTCCAACAATTCTTTTAGCGTAATTCACTGGAATTTTCCGCTGCCCCTGCTGTTCATATACAATCAACGTTATTATCGTAATAAATAACAGTGCTGCAACAATGACAAAAACAGGGTTAAGATTACCGTTTCTGATCTCAAGATTGAGAACATTAATCCCGCCAGGCATTCTAGCAACTATACCGGCAAATATCAACAGAGAGATACCATTACCAATACCTCGTGCATTAATCTGCTCTCCAATCCACATCAACAACATAGTTCCTGTCGTAACAGTAAGCATTGCTATGATTGTGTATTTTATTCCACCCATGGAAGGGACAATTGCATTAGGAATCATGCGAGCATAAGCGACAACTGCATAAGACTGAACCAGACAAACCAGTAATGTCCCATAACGCGTATATCTCTTAACTTTTTTTCTACCACCGTCTTCTTCAGACATGCGCTTCAACCCGGGAAAAACCAAAAGAAGAAGCTGCATTATGATAGAAGTAGAGATATATGGCATAATACCCAGCATAAAAATTGAAAAGTTTTTAAATGCTCCACCTGCGAAAAAATCAAGATACTCTGTTATACCCATAGCAGAACCTGAAGCTCCCTGAGCAGCAAAATAACTTTTGAGGACATTTATATCTATTCCGGGTATTGGAATCACTGCCCCCAGTCTGAATATCACAAGCATACTTAAGGTGAAAAGAACTTTTTGTCTAAGATCTTTTACCTTGAAAATGTCAACAACTGGATTACTAGCCATCTTTTATACCAACTATTCCTATTTTATTTATTCAACCACAGTCCCACCGGCTTTAAGGATTTTTTCTTTCGCTCCGGCAGTCACTTTCTCAATCTCAACATCCAGTTTCTTATCTAATTCACCAGTTCCAAGAATTTTTATATTCTTCTCACCTTTTTTAATAAGACCCTTTTCGACAAGAGTTGCGTGATTTACTTTTTCACCATTTTGATAACGCTCGTTTAATAAACTGACGTTAACACCAACATATTCCACTTTAAATGGATGATTTGAGAAGCCTCTAGCAGCAACTCTTCTGAAAAGCGGCATCTGTCCACCTTCAAAACCGAGACGAGTTCCCCCACCTGATCTTGATTTCTGACCTTTGTGACCTTTTCCAGAAGTTTTACCAGTTCCGGATGCTCTACCGCGTCCAAGAATCTTCTTACTTCTATTAGCCCCTTTTGGAGCTTTTAATTCAAACGCACTCATCAGCTGATCTCCTCAACTTTAACCAAGTGAGAAATTGATTCTACCATACCTATGATAGATGGGGTAGCATCTTTTTCTACAACTGAATTAATTTTTTTAAGACCTAATGCTTTAACAGTTTTTCTCTGTTCCGGCTTTCGGCCGATTGTACTGCGAATCAATTGAACTCTAATTCTTTTACTTTTCTTAGCCATAATCAACCCCACAGTTCTTTGAGAGATTTTCCTCGGGAGGCAGCAAGCTCTTTAGCATCAAAAAGCTCTTCCAGACCGACAAAAACACTCTTTACTATGTTCATTGTATTTTTTGAACCAAGTGATTTAGCAAGAATATCCTTCACACCGACAGCTTCCATGACAGCACGGACAGGTCCTCCGGCTATAATACCAGTACCTGGTGCAGCCGGCTTCAAAAGTACTGAAGCACTTTTGAAATTACCCATGATTTCATGAGGAAGCGTATTACCTTTAAGAGGTACGATTATCAGATTTTTCTTTGCTTTTTCAACACTTTTTCTAATAGCTTCTGAAACATCGTTTGCCTTACCAAAGCCAACGCCTACACGTCCTTTACCATCTCCAACTACCATCAAGGCAGAGAACGACATATTTCGTCCACCTTTTACAGCTTTAGAAACTCTGTTCAGACGGATAAGTTTTTCAGTAAACTCTTTATCTTCTCTTTTTTCTTTATAAGCCATTCGAATCCCCTTAAAGCTCTATACCGACACTTCTTGCACCGTCAGCAATAGCCTTAACTACTCCGTGATACTTGTATCCGTTTCTATCAAAAACTACAGAAGAAATCTTAGCAGCTTTCAGTCGTTCTCCGATAACTTTTCCGAGTTTTTCTCCACCTTCAACTGTATTCTTTGTTCCTTTTAGCTCTGCTTCAAGGAGAGAAGCTGAAGAAAGAGTATGACCGGCAACATCGTCGATAACCTGAACACTCAAACATTTGTTACTTCTAAAAACAGACATTCTCGGTCTTGCAGAAGTTCCACTAATATTCTTTCGAACACGTTTTTTACGCTGCAGTCTCTTTCTATTTTTTTCTTCAATTCTTTTCATGATCTACAACCCTACTTAAACGCCAGATTTACCAACTTTCCTGCGGATAACTTCATTCTCATACTTAATACCTTTACCTTTATAAGGTTCTGGTGGTCTGAGACTTCTGATCTCCACAGCAGCCTGTCCGACTTTTGCTTTATCAATACCTGATACGACTACTTTATTGGTACCTTCGGTAGCAATAGTAACACCTTCAGGAACCATGTATTCAATAGTTGTCGAAAAACCGAGATTCATAAGAAGTGTATCTCCTTTTAATTCCGCTCTGTATCCGACTCCGTTGATAACCAGTGTTTTCTGAAAACCTTTAGTAACTCCCGTAACCATATTGTTTAAGAGGTTTCTGTAAAGGCCATGCATAGATTTAGCACGTTTTGAATCATCTTTTCTACTGACGACAACTTCTCCGTCTTTTATTTCAAACGAAACTTCCGGCTGAAAATCCTGAGACATTTCACCTTTGGCTCCTTTTACGGAGATTACATTTTTTTCTACTGTAACTGTAACACCAGATGGTACGGCTACAGGCATTTTTCCAATTCTAGACATAATGCTTACCTCCTACCAGACTTTACAGATTACTTCGCCACCGACCTGCTGGGCACTGGCTTTCTTACCTGTGATAATCCCGGTTGATGTTGAAACAATGACAGTACCAAATCCGTTGAATACTCTAGGCATAGATTTATACCCGGAATAAACTCTTCTACCTGGAGTAGAAACTTTTTTAATACCATGTATTACAGAATTTTCTTTATTATCATATTTTAGAAATATTCTAATATAATTCACATCTTCAAGAGTAACTTTCTTGAAGTTTTTGACAAATCCTTCATTCTTCAGGATTTTAACAATTTCCAGCTTCAGCTTTGACGTTCTGATATCTACTTTCTCAAACTTAGCTGCACTGGCATTCCTAATTTTTGTGAGCATATCCGCTACAGGATCTGAAACACTCATTATTTTCTCCTACCAGCTTGATTTTGTGACACCAGGAATCATACCTTCACTCGCTAACTTGCGAAAGCAGATTCTGCACATCTGAAATTTTCTCATATAACCACGAGGTCTACCGCATACTCTACATCGATTATAGGCTCGAGTAGGGAATTTAGGTTTTCTCTGGGCTTTAACAATCATTGATTTCTTAGCCATCTAACCTCATCTCCTATTTTGCAAAAGGCATGCCGAATTTCTTAAGAAGTGTTCTACCTTCTTCATCACTTTCAGCCGTCGTAACTATAGCCACATTTAGCCCGCTAACCTGTTCAATCTTATCAAAGTTGATTTCAGGGAATATTATCTGCTCGGTAATTCCGAGAGAATAATTTCCGTTGCCATCAAAAGCCTTGGGATTGATACCTCTAAAGTCTTTTACACGGGGTAATGCGATACTAATCAGTCTATCCAGAAATTCATACATTCTGTTTCCACGAAGTGTAACTTTTGCACCGATTTCCTGACCTTCTCTAACTTTAAAATTCGCAATAGATTTTCTTGCTTTTGTCTTCATTACTTTCTGACCGGTAATGATACTCAGCTCATTTACTGCTGCGTCGAGAAGCTTTTTATTTGTAATAGCTTCACCAACACCCATACTTACAACGATTTTTTCAAGTCTTGGAATCTGCATTGTCGATTTGTATTTAAACTCTTTCTTCAATTCAGCCGCGTACTTATCGTTAAAAGCGGTTTTTAATCTTGGAGTATATTTTTTTTCTGCCATTACAGTACTCCTTCACACTTTTTACAGAATCTAACTTTATTTTCTCCATCTTTACGGATTCCTACTTTCGAAGGTCCGCATTTTGAACAGATAATCATAACGTTAGAAATATGGATTGCGGCTTCTACCTCAACGATATTACCTTTTTCACCCTGACTTTTAGGTTTTACTGTTTTTTTAACAATATTTAAACCTTCGACCAGAACTTTTCCATTTTCTCTGTCAACCTTAAGGACTAAACCGGTTTTACCCTTATCTTTTCCAGCGATAAGTTTAACCTGGTCACCTTTTTTAAGTTTATACTTAACTTCTGCCATCAAACTCTCCTAAAGAACCTCTGGTGCCAGAGATACAATTTTCATATAACCTGAATCTCTAAGCTCTCTTGCAACAGGGCCGAAGATACGTTTACCGACAGGAGCACCTTTTTCATCGATGATTACACATGCGTTATCATCAAATCTAATATAAGTGCCGTCTTCTCTTCTGTATTCTTTATGAACTCTGACGATAACTGCTTTCTTAACTTCACCCTTTTTAATTGGTGCGTTAGGTATAGCAGCTTTTACAGCTACAACAATTATATCTCCGACGCTGGCAAACTTTCGCTTACTACCGCCGAGAACTTTAATACACATAACTCTTTTAGCGCCAGAGTTATCAGCTACATTCAATCTTGTGTTATCCTGTATCATCTAAACCCCCTGCCCTATTTAGCTCTTTCTATAACTTCCTGCATATTCCAGCATTTTTCTTTGCTGATAGGTCTGCATTCAATTATTTTTACTGTATCACCGGTTTTTGCATCGTTGTTTTCATCGTGTGCTTTATATTTTACAGATTTAGTAAGATATTTTTTGTAAAGCGGATGAAGTACTTTTGTAGTAATTTTTACAACAATTGTCTTATCCATTTTATCACTTACAACTAGACCAGTGAAAACTTTCTTATTAGTCTTTCTATTTTCCATGACTACACCTAAGCCTTTCTAATTCCGAGTTCCACTTCGTGGATCATCGTATTAAGTCTGGCGATTGATCTTTTAAGCTTCCTCTTTTCCATAGGATTCTCAACATGGCCAAGTACCATATCAAATCTCAGGTTATTAAGATTCTTTCTTAACTCATCACGTTTAGTAATAATCTCTTCAAGTGTGAGATTGTTAAAAGCTTCTTTCATAACTTCCTCTATCCCTGTTTTGATACAAACTTAACCTTAATAGGCAGTTTGCTTCCAGCAAGTTGCATTGCTCTTCTGGCCAATTCCTGGTCAACTCCGGCAATTTCAAACATAACTGTTCCAGGTTTAACAGCTGCAACCCATCTCTCAGGATTACCCTTACCTTTACCCATTCGAACTTCTGCGGGCTTTTTTGTCCACGGAATATCGGGAAAGATTCTGATCCATACCTTACCACCACGTTTAATGTGTCTGGTCATGGCAATACGGGCAGCTTCTATCTGTCTTGCAGTGATCCACTTTGTTTCAAGAGAAACAAGTCCAAACTCACCGAAGGAAACGCTATTACCTCTTGTGGCGTTACCTTTCATAACCCCACGCATACGTTTTCTAAACTTTGTTTTCTTAGGACTCAGCATCTACTTGCTCCTCGAAGGTCTTTCTTTCTTGTTTCTAACAAGGAGACCAGCGTCTTCTTTCTGGTCCATGCCGTATACTTCACCTTTGAAAACCCAGACTTTTACTCCGATCTTTCCAAATGTTGTATCAGCTTCGGCAAAACCATAATCGATATTAGCCCTCAGTGTATGAAGAGGTATTCTCCCATCCTTCACTTCCTGAGTTCTTGCCATTTCTGCACCACCAAGTCTTCCGGCAATCTTTATTTTGATTCCCTGAACACCTGTTTTCATACAGTTAGCCACAGCCATCTTCAACACTCTCCTGAATGCAGATCGTCCTTTTAACTGTCTTGCAACATTTAAAGCAACTATCTGAGCATCGGATTCAGGTCTTTTCACTTCTTTGATTTTAATCTGAAGCTTCTTGTCGGTAATTTTCTGAAGTCTGCCGCTGATTTTTTCGATATTAGCACCTTTTGTCCCGATAATTACACCGGGTCGTGCTGTATGAATCATCAGAGTCACTCTCTGTGGTTGTCTGATAATTTCAATATCACCTATTTCTGCACCACGGGTTTCAGGACTTTCTTCAAGGGCTTTTCTCAAAGCGAGATCTTCATGGAGTGTTTCTGCGTAATTTCGCGGATTCACAAACCATTTGGATTTCCAAGTCTTGTTTATACCAAGGCGAAGTCCGTAAGGATGTACTTTTTGTCCCATTTATTCCCCCGTATTCCCTATTTCATCTAATACAACTGAAATATGACTAGATCTTTTGAGAAGCCTATCCGCTTTTCCTCTTGATCTTGGCCAGATTCTTTTCTGTATTGGTCCACCATCTACAAGCAGCTCTTTAATAAATAGCATTTCCTCATCCAGCATACTATTCTGGAAAAGTGCATTTGCAGTTGCAGACTCAATTACTTTTTTAAGAAACCCAGCACCCTTATTAGGTAAAGTCTCAAGAATCGCTACTGCTTCAACTACCGGCCTTTTCCTTAAGTTATTCGCAATTGGACGAATCTTTGTAGGAGACATGGGGAGGTTTTTTGCAACAGCTTTGTAACCTTTCTTTGCTTCCATTTATCTACACCTATCTTTTCGATTTCTTATCGCCAGCGTGTCCTCTGAACATTCTTGTTGGAGCAAACTCTCCGAGTTTGTGACCTACAAGGTTTTCAGTAACATACACAGGTACCCAGGTTTTCCCGTTATATACGGAAATTGTCAACCCTACCATCTCAGGAATAATAGTTGAAGTTCTTGAATAAGTTTTAATCATCTGCTTCTTAGATGCCTTACCCTGGTCAACTATTTTTTTATAGAGACTCTTAGCGATAAAAGGACCTTTTTTTATTGATCTCGACACGCCTAACTCCTACTTTCTTCTCTTGACAATAAATTTATCAGAGTTATTATGTTTCTTTCTTGTCTTGAAACCTTTAGTTGGTTTACCCCATGGGGAAACCGGATGCCTACCACCGGAAGTTTTACCTTCACCACCACCATGTGGATGGTCTACGGGGTTCATTACAACACCTCTTACTTTAGGTCGTTTGCCAAGCCATCTAGATCTACCAGCTTTTCCGATTTTCACATTCATGTGATCCTCGTTTCCAACTTCACCAAGTGTGGCAGAACATTTTTTGAACACCAGCCTCATTTCTCCGGAAGGAAGTTTTACAGTGACGTAATCTCCTTCTTTTGCAGCAAGAAGTGCACTTCCACCGGCAGTTCTTACCAGCTGTCCACCTCTCCCGAGCTGAAGTTCAATATTATGAATCAATCGACCTACAGGGATTTTTTCAAGAGGAAGAGTATTCCCGATAGAAACAGGAGCTTTCTCACCACTTAAAATTTCAGTACCGACTGTCAATCCCTTCGGAGCGATAATATATCTTTTTTCACCATCAACATAATGGATCAGTGCTATATTGGCACTTCTGTTTGGATCGTATTCGATATGAGCAACTTTTCCGGGAATATCATTTTTATTCCTTCTAAAGTCAATCTCTCTATACTTTCTCTTATGACCTCCGCCTCGGCGACGAACACTGATTCTTCCACCTGCGCCACGTCCGGCTTTTTTAGCCTTCCCTGAAGTCAGAGATTTTTCTGATGAAGTTCTTGTTAAATCATCAAATGTAATACTCTGTCTAAAGCGCTGTGACGGAGTTCTTGGTTTATAAGTTTTAATTCCCATAGAATCCCCCTTGCTTACGCACCTTCAAACTTATTAATTTTTTCGTTGGCAGCAAGTGTTACAATTGCTTTTTTCCAAGAAGCTGTTCGACCATACCCTCTTCTATATGTTGTAGAAGATACAGGTAAAATAGCTTTTCTCTTTCCACCTACATTCACAATATTACAGCTGATTGGTGTAACAGAAAAAATCTCTTTTACAGCTCTCATTATCTGAATCTTGTTTGCTCTTTTATCAACTTTGAAAACATACTTTTTACACTCTTCTTCTCGAAGAATATTAGATTTCTCAGTTAATATTGGTTCAATAATTATCTGATCCGCTTTCATACCAACCTCTATTTACTGTAAAATTCATTGAGTTTTACAGCTGCGCCTTCCAGCACTAGAATATTTTTACCATAAAACAGATCATGAGCACGAAGCCTGTTATATGAAAGAAATCTAACATTGGGCAGGTTTCTTCCGGCTCTTCTAATCATCTGATCATCATCTTTTAAAATCACAACTGTTCTTTCTTCAGTAGCAAGCTTTACCAGAATTGTTCTCAATTCTTTAGTCTTACCTGAATCAATTGTAAAATCCTCAACCACCTTAAAAGTTTCACTTGAAGCTTTAAGGCTTAAGATAGACTTCATAGCCAATCTTTTAATCTTCTTAGGCAGTGTATAGCTGTAGTCTCTCGGCTTAGGGCCGAAAACTACTCCTCCACCTACCCAGACAGGAGACTTTTTATCACCTGATCGTGCACGACCAGTTCCCTTCTGTCTCCATGGCTTAGCTCCGCTTCCGCGAACTTCACTTCTGCTCTTAGTAGAAGCTGTTCCCACTCTTCTGTTAGCAAGTTCATTATTAATTGCATGATAAATGGAACCTTCACTAACTTCACGTGCAAAAACACTATCTTCAAGAGTGATATCTCTAAGCTCTTTTCCTTCTATTGAATAGACCTTCTTGTCCATATTTATCCTCTATAACTTCTTTGCCTTGCGAACTATGACAAAACTATCTTTTGTTCCAGGAACTGCTCCCTTAATAAGAAGAACCTGTCTTTCAGTATCAACTTTTACAACTTGCAGATTCTGTACAGTTTTTCTTTCGCCACCCATTCGTCCAGCCATCTTTGTTCCCTTGATAACCTTAGAAGGATAAGCCGCCATACCAGTAGATCCATTAGCTCTATGGAATTTTGAACCGTGAGTTTGACGTCCACCACCGAAGTTGTGCCGCTTCATCACACCCTGAAAACCCTTACCTTTTGAAGTTCCTATTACATCCACAAACTCAAGCCCCTCGATAAGTTCTACACCAAGAACATCTCCAATGGCGCACTCTTTTCCGAAGTCACGAACTTCAACAACTTTTCTTTTGGGACTAATCCCTTCTTTAAACTGACCCGCTACAGGCTTTGTAACACTTTTCTCTTTTTTATCAATTGATCCAAGTACTACTGCTTCGTAACCATCTTTTTCAATGCTTTTGTTAGCAATAACAACATTCTCTTCTACTTTGACTACTGTAACAGGTGTTAAAACACCAAATTCATCAAAAACCTGTGTCATTCCAACTTTTTTGCCGATCAAACTCAACATTTAATTTTACCTCAATTTCCTTTGATCCGCTCTTACTGTTTAATCTCGACATCGACTCCAGCTGGAAGCTCAAGTTTCATCAAAGCGTCCATAACAGCAGAGGTTGGTTCCAAAATATCTATGAGTCTCTTGTGAGTCCTCATTTCAAACTGTTCTCTTGACTTTTTATTTACAAAAGGCGATCTAAGAACAGTATATTTGTTTATACGTGTCGGCAGAGGAATCGGTCCAGAAACCTTAGTCCCCTGCTTCTGAACAGCCTGCACAATTGAACGTGCACTCTGGTCGATCAATTCAACGTCAAAACCTCTCAGTCTTACACGTATCTTTTCTTTAGCCATTATTCCTCCAGAGTCGGGGATTACCTCCAGGCAATACCCGACTTCATTATACTTATTCGATAATCTCGATTACCTGACCAGACGCTACAGTTCTTCCACCTTCACGAATAGCAAACCGAAGACCTTTATCCATAGCTATAGGATGAATAAGCTCAGCTTCAATCTCTGTGTTATCACCAGGCATAACCATCTGTTTATCAGCAGGAAGTGTTACTGTTCCTGTAATATCTGTAGTTCTAAAATAGAACTGCGGTCTATATCCTGTAAAGAAAGGATTGTGTCTACCACCCTCTTCTTTTGTAAGACAATACAAAGCAGCTTTAAACTTACTATGAGGAAGAATAGACTTGGGCTTACATAGGACCTGACCTCTTTCTACAGCGTTTTTATCAACACCTCGAAGAAGACAACCTACGTTATCACCCGCCTGACCTTCATCAAGAAGCTTATTAAACATTTCAACACCAGTACAAGTTGTAGTCTGAGTTTCTCTTACACCAACGATTTCAATAACATCACCGACATGAACTATACCCGACTCAATTCGACCAGTTACAACAGTTCCACGACCGGAGATTGAAAAAACATCTTCAATAGGAAGCAGAAAGTCTTTATCTACAGCTCTTTCAGGAATAGGAAAGTACGTGTCCATCTGATCAAGAAGCTCCTGAATACAAGCAGTCGCTTCAGCATCAGTAACATTTGTCATTGCCTGAAAAGCAGATCCTTTAATAATAGGAGTTTCTTCTCCGGGAAATCCATACTCATCGAGGAGTTCAACGATTTCCATTTCAACCAGCTCAACTAGATCGGGATCTGCAAGATCCATTTTATTCATAAATACAATCAATTTAGGAACACCAACCTGTCTGGCAAGCAGAATGTGCTCTCGAGTCTGAGGCTCAGGTCCAGAATCAGCAGCAACCAAAAGAACAGCACCGTCCATCTGAGCAGCACCGGTTATCATATTCTTTACATAGTCAGCATGTCCCGGACAGTCTACGTGTGCATAGTGTCTAGATTCTGTCTGATACTCAACATGTCGGGTGTTAATAGTGATACCACGCTCTTTTTCTTCCGGAGCATTATCAATATCTTCATAACTCATAACCTTATCACCGGTTTTTGCAGCACAATACATAGTAATTGCAGCTGTAAGAGTAGTTTTACCGTGGTCAACGTGACCAATTGTACCAACGTTGATATGCGGTTTGTTCCTTTCAAATTTTTCCTTAGCCATTAATTCCTCCTCGGCTTACTAAAAAAACAACTATATAACCGTAAAAAACGGCACTAAACAGGATATTACCAAATCCTGCCAAAGGTCTCAACAGGACAAAGCTCAAGTATGGAATGATTTTCTATAAACCGCTATTTTCCGAGCAAAATGCTTTACACAAAAACATTCCGATTACAAGGAAGGAGTCAGATAATGTCAATTATAGCTGTCACGCACAGATCACCTAACACCAAAATGCCGGTTTGACCAATACAAACTAGCGACCAAAGTCGCCGGAGCAAAAACTCCTAACTATATAAAAAGAACAAAACCTCGATCAGTAGCGGCCTGCATATTCCACACAGGCATCCTGCAAGAGGACTTCTCAGGCGGTAAAACTATACCGCCTGAAAGACTTTTCTACCACCTATAGTGAGAGAAAGCCTTATTGGCCTCAGCCATTCTATGAACGTCTTCCTTCTTCTTGAAAGCAGACCCTGTTGAGTTAAAAGCATCAATCAGTTCAGCACTCAACTTTTCGCTCATACTTCTACCGCTTCTTGTTCTTGCCGCTTTAATTAACCATCGCATAGCAAGAGCTTCACGTCTAGAATCTCTTATTTCAACAGGAACCTGATATGTAGATCCACCAACTCTTCGAGATTTGACCTCAACAGAAGGTTTTACATTTTCAAGGGCTTTCAGAAAAACTTCAAGTTCTTCGTTACCTGTTTTTTCTTTAATTGTATCCATTGCTCCATAAACACACTTAATGCTTACAGATTTTTTACCGTCAACCATCATTCTCTTAATAAATTTAGCGAGAATAGCACTATTGTACTTTGAATCAGGTATTGCCGGTCTAACCGGAACAGCTCTTCTTCTTGGCATCCTATACTCCCCTTATTAAGCTTTTGGCTTCTTTGTTCCATACTTAGAACGAGATCTCTTTCTATCGTCTACACCCAGTGTATCCTTAGCGCCTCGAACAATATGATAACGAACACCTGGAAGATCTTTAACTCTTCCACCTCGAATAATTACAACGGAGTGCTCCTGGAGATTATGTCCAATCCCCGGGATATATGCTGTAACCTCAATACCATTAGTCAACCTGACCCTTGCAACTTTCCTAAGAGCTGAATTGGGCTTTTTGGGAGTCATAGTCATAACTCTCGTACAAACCCCTCTTCTCTGAGGACAAGACTGAAGCGCAGGAGAATTTGTTTTTTTAATATTAGATTTTCGGCCGTTTTTAATAAGCTGATTTATCGTTGGCATTAAATTGCTTTCTCCTAATTTTTCTTTATAAACAACAGGTTTCAGCATAAAACCTGTAAAAATATTATTATATACAAAGGCTACCCCAAGACAACCTTGGGGAATTTAGCACAATGTATTTTTTTTATCAAGGGTTCAGCATAGACCCTTGTTATTTTTTTTAAAAACTTTTCCTATCAAGCTTCTACACTCTCTTCCAGATCAGCTTCCAGTTTCCTGTTTTTCAGTATTTCCTGAACATGTGTATCAAGATCCTCGGCTTCAGAATTGGAAAGAGTCATATCCCGATATCGTTTCATACCAGTTCCCGCAGGGATCATATGACCAATTACGACATTTTCCTTCAGACCTCTCAAGTTATCCACATCGCCAGCTATAGCCGCATTTGTCAGAACTCTTGTAGTTTCCTGAAAAGAAGCTGCTGAAATCCACGAATCGATATTCAAAGAAGCACGGGTAATCCCAAGTAGTAAAGGCTTAGCTATAGCTGCCTGACCACCCTGTTCAAGTACTCTGGTATTTTCTTTCCTAAATGAATATTTATCAATCTGCTGACCATAAATAAAATGGGTATCTCCCACATCGACAATTTCAACTTTCCTCATCATCTGTCTTATGATCACACCAATATGCTTATCATTGATCACAACACCCTGCATGCGGTAAACTTCCTGCACTTCATCTACAAGGAACTGCTGAAGCGCATTTTCACCAAGTATAGCCAGGATATCATGAGGGTCACGGGCTCCATCACACAAGGGCTCACAGGCCTTTACCTTGTCTCCATCTCTGACGAGAAGATGCCTTCCCATAGGAACAAGATGCTTGTATTCATTTTCATAGGGATCCTCTATGGTAACGACACGTTTTCCCTTTGCGATACCTTTGAATCGGACTATACCACCGATGCGGGCTAATACGGTTGAATCCTTCGGACGACGAGCTTCAAAAAGCTCTCCAACCCTTGGAAGACCTCCGGTAATATCCTGAGTCTTAGCACTTTCTTTCAGAAGCTTCGCAAGAATCTGCCCTGCTTTAATGTCAGCCCCATCTTCAACATTCAGATAGGCATTGCCGGGAAGATAATAGTTAGCCATTTCTTTTCCATCAGCGTCTTCAACAATAATTTTAGGCATTAGAGTATCAAGAGAGAAATCGGTAATTTTCTTTTCAATATTACCTGTATCCTCATTAATCTCTTCTTTTAAAGTTGTTCCCAGAATAATATCATCATATCTGATTTTACCATTCTGTTCAGCAATAATCGGATCACTAAAGGGGTCGAACATGGCAATAGGATCATCAGCTTCTATAATTGAATCAACCTGCACCAGAACTGTTGAACCATTTCTCACTTCGAGAGTCTGATCCTGAGCCACCAGAAGTATATGATTTTTTCTTATATTGATGAATGCAATTTCATGAGCTAGCAAGTCTTCTCCCTTGCGGGTTAAGATCTTTTCTCCTTTAATTACTTTTTGCCCATCTTCAACAAGAAGTGTATCTTTTTTCGTAAAATCTATTTTTTCAAGAACTTTAGCTACTGTTATGAAACCTTTCCTTGTAAAGAGAACTTCTCCGTTTTC
>JAEINM010000025.1 GCA_016342385.1 Spirochaetaceae bacterium
GCTTCCCAGAAGAATCACAGGTGTTTTAAGTTTTTTAGGAGAGGCGTAATACAAAATAAGAAAAAGGGGTAAAAATAAAAATAGGAAAGCGGGAGTTGTAAATACCACTTTAAAGGCCTGTTTCTATTTCCGCATTGATAATAATGGATCTGAATTTATATTTATTTTCCATAAGCAGAACACTGACAGAACCTCCTCTGTTCATAGGGATTGAACCCAGATCAATGGATTTCCCGCTAAGGGTTGTTATGGAAAAAGGGATATTGAGAGGATTAATGGCAATTTGTTCCGATGTCTCAGGGGATATGTCCCGAAAGAGAATCTCTCCGGCATCAGTAACATGAAAGGTCGCTTTTTCAGTTTTGAGAAGATTGTAAAAGTATAACTGTGTTTTAGCAGGACTTTTGTGCTCTTTATCTTCAAAAATCAGGCAGCCCGATTCTTCAATGACCAAAGTAAAGTACTTTCCGCTCCGGGGGATAAACTCAATCCATTCGGAGCCGATTTCAAAAAAATACATCCCCGGGGAAACGGCATGATATTTGGAACTTAAAGAACGATCAGCCGTAGAAAAGTTGATACTGCCGATTTCTATATTCATGTCAGGTACGGAGTCTGTAAAAATTATCCGGACAAGGGCATCATCCGCCGATATTCCCGATCCATAGAGAGACTGACTGGTAAGAGAGACTGATAGAGTGAAAAAAAATACCAGTGACAAAATAAACGGTTTAACCATTGTGTGCTGACCCTCCAGTGGGAATAGTGTATTCTAGTTGAAAGAATTCATCCATATAACAGAATCGGCAAATCCTGCCATTCTTGTGTATTTATGGGGAATTCCATCGTAAATGGTATATTGAACGTCACTGCCCTTAGCTTTTAAAGCTTCAACAAATATATTCTGGCTTTTGTTTGTTACAATAAAATCAGTTCCACCCTGTACAACAAAGGCTGGAATACCATGACCATCCAAACCGGAATTGTTCTTTTCCATTAATTCAAATAAAACAGGATAGTCTTCTGCCAGTGTTTTACCATATAGGGATTTGTAGAATTCCTCTGTGAAGAGCTTTTTTGAATCATAGGAAAAATGATACTGGAAGACATCGACACACATGGTTGTAGCATCTTCTTCAAAAGTGGGAATAAATCGGCTGTTGAGGAAATCTGCGGGATTAATTTTATCTTCTCCATACATCTTCATATAGGTGTAGATAATTTCTGCACCATAACAGACGCCCTCGCGGAAAAGGGCAGCAATATTGTTTGTAGAGGCATAACCGATTACACCAGTCAGTTTTACATCAGGAGCATAATCTCTTAACAGGTCTGCTGCGGCAAAAGCGGCATGCCCCCCTTGAGAATACCCGGCTGTAAAGACTTTACCCGAAGGCTTTGCCTGTAAGGATAAAAACTCTTCCCTCTCGTAAAGGTTTGTCACTGCTCTGATGGAGTCGAGCATGACATGACCCTCAGCCAATTTTGAAAAATATCTCTGAGGTCTGGTGGGATCATTAAATCCCAGATAATCAGGAAAAATTGTTATGAAGCCACTCCCCCCATAGGCCAGCATATTCTGTTTATACCAGCCCCATCTCCTCTCCTCGGGTATTTCCAGAGAAGGAGCGCATTCGTCAGATATTCCTGTTGTTCCCGATCCAAATACATAAACAGGAAATTCTTTTTCTACAGCACTGTCGGGTATAAAAACCTGGGCATAAATCACAGCTTCAGAGCCGTCAAAATCTGTACTGATGAATTTTATGTTATATGATTTAACTCCATAGGACATCGGTTCATGAGAAAAATCATCAAAGAAGGGAATAATGGCCTCTTCTGTCTCTTCTTTTGTATAAGTTTTATTAACAGTGATTTCCACAATATCTCCCGGTCCCGGGATAACTTCAACAATTTCTTTTTCAACAGGTTCCCTTTCCACATCCTGGATATTATTTGTCGTTGTCTGCTTTTCTTTACAGGAGATGAAAGGGATAATAGAGAGTATTATTAGCAGTATTGATCTCTTGAGCATGGGGTTCATAGAATTCCTCTTAATTTGTATGTTGATTTATCCAGTCTCTCGACTGGGTGAAACTTATCTGTCTTGTGTCGTGTCTGGCATCTTTAAAAAACACAAAATCAACGGGTACCTCATTAGCGGTCAGCTTGCTGACAAATTCTCTCTGAGTTTCCGGGTAAACAACAATATCATTTCCACCCTGATAGATGACAGTCGGAATCTCATGATACTTCAGGCCAGTGCTGTTTTTTTGAATATACTGATAGATCCGGGGGTAATGCAATTCCACTGTATTATTTTGTAAAGCCTCTATAAATTCTTCCTTAAACAATCCCTCGGGAACCTTCGGGTAATAGGACTGGATTCCACCTATGCACATTCTCATCAGATCTTTTTCCAGAGTCGTGGCATATTTATCTAAAAGTACCAGGGAAGGAGCAAAATCTTTAGAACCATAGAGGTTCTCATAGGTGAATAAGATCATGGGAGCTACATCGGAATACTCTCTGAAAAGAGAAAAAATATCTGTTGTGGGACCATATCCGATAATTCCACTCAAAGCTATTTCCGGAGCATATTCCCTTTGAAGATCTGCAGCCGCAAAAGCCGCATGGCCTCCCTGGGAGAAACCGCTGACAAAATGAGCTGTATCGCTGATAGTTGCAAAACCTTCTGATTTTATCAGGTTTTTTGTTGCTCTGATGGCATCGAGCATGACTCTGGCTTCACATTGGGCTACCATATAATACTGCAGTCTATCGGGGTCTCCGAAACCCATATAATCGGGGAGTACTCCAATAGAGCCCTGTCCCGCATGGGCGAGAACATGAGAGCGGTATAATCCCCATCTGATCCCCATAATATGTTCCCGAGATGGACGGCAGCTGTCTCTCAAGCCAGTTGATCCAGCTCCGAAAACATACATAGACCGGAGATCTTTATCATTGTAAATAGGAATAAATATCTGGGATGTAATAATAGCCGTTTCTCCATCGGGGTAGAGGCTTTCAAAATTAACCCAGTAAACAGCAACTGAATACTTTGCTTCGGGCGCTTTATAGCCTTTAAACAAATCTTCATTTATGTCATCGATCTCTTGAGGTAACAGAGTCTGTTCCAGCTCAATAGAGAGAATACGTCCGGCTTGTTCTTCACAAAAAAGAACAGTTATCGATAAGAAGAATAATACTGTGATTATCGGTTTCCGGGAGGTCATGAATTATCCGCTGTTTCTTCTGACTCTGCTGCTGGAGCTATAATCAAGTCCGGATTGTAGTATAGAATTCTTATACTCTCATTATCCACACGATGTTTTAGTTTAACATAGAGAGTCTCATTGCTTTTATCATATACCCATCCATCGGAGTAACGCTGGAAATTCGGATCACTGTTCCATTTCATATCGTGCATATATATGCGGACAAAGGGTTTTATCCCTTTAATGGCAAAATGATGGATCGAGCCTTTGGGGAAATTAACACTGATAGTCGTTTCTCTGGCGCCTTTCTGTATGTCGAAGTCCTGAGCCGATGTTAGAATCCACGATCCGGAGCCTAGAGAATCGCGGAGATCTTTTTGTTTCACATAATAGGGATTCTCCGTTATTTCATAGTATATGTCTTCGGGGTGAAGAATCCCTGACTCACTTTCAATTCTGTTGTCTTTGGTAATCATTTTTTCCGGTATAAAGGCCGATTCTTTTGATCTGGACAAAATGGAAATAATCATCTGTTTTCCCACAGAGGAATAGAAGTTGTTCCCGAGAATATTTCCCGAAAGAAGTATCTCTTTTCCGGCAGATAAAGAATCTTGAGCATTGATTCTGTTTTTTTCTTCCAGAAATAATCCTTCATCAAGCCAGTTTACTGAGGGCAATATGCTGTTTTCTATAATTTTTATGATTACAGAGTCGATTTCCTCACTGGATATAAGAGAATATCCCTCATTGATAATTTTTAGGCGGTTGATTGAATCTCCTACCGAATCTTTGCTTTCTGTTGAAAGAGCAAACTCCATTACTTTCTCTATATGAGTTTCAAGATTATTGCTGAGCATAAAATTAATAAGATCTTTAATCTGATATAGCTCCCGGCTATTATTGTCAATTAAGACTCTGACTTTTTGATTTTTCGTGTATTGACTCTTTATAAGCTCTTTTCCTTCTTCAACAATATTACCCAGGTAGGGAGCTGTAAGAGCTGTGAGTTTGTGTTCCAGGTTGACTGAAGCTGTCCGGATCAGACTGGCGGAAGTTCTGTATGATCCTCTTAATAGGCTTTCAGAAAGATAGGATATCGCTGTGGTTTCATTAAAAGTCTGGCCTCCCGAACCATCTTCCCACATCCCGGTTTTGCTATTGAATCTGGAATTCCATCCGAAAAAGGCATTGTTAACATAATTGGAGACTGCTGCTTCATACTCTGTAGAGAGGTTCCCGTTATATTGTTCATACCATTTTTCAGGAGTCCTCCCTTTCCCTACCAGGGTCTCCTGTATCATAAAGGTTATTGGTGTGTTTTCTGTTACTTCAATTGTAATTTTTTTATTATCACTACTCAGACTGTATTCATTTGTCATAGCAATGAAAAATTTGGTTTCACCATTAGTTATTACTGGTGTGTTATCTTCTTCTGTATAACCGAGAGTAAAACCCCGATCTTCAATAAATGGCAATGTCAGATCTTTTATTGGAGGAACCGTTTCAGGAAGTACGGCGCCAATGGATATTTTATTGTCTGCAAAATCTGTTTTAAATACCAGATTTATATTGTTTTCAAAATACAAAATAAAACTGTCATCTGTTGAGCTGTAGTTGAGCAACTCGGATTTGTGAAGAATGTCGTCTGATGTTTTTACTTCCAGCCTGTTTTTCGGGCTGAATCGGAAACTAATGCCATTTACATAAATATCAAGTTTTTTTATCTGAGAAGATTTGACCATTGTTCCTTTGGTCGATTGTCCTGTTAATTCGATATTGCCTATTGCCTGACTGAAATGTATTCTTTGTGAGTAGTGAAGGTAAAAGAAAAGTCCTGCCAGCAACAAAAAGATTCCCGGTATAATATACAGGCGATTATTTAACATTTTTTCCATAGTGAAAAATAGTATCAGTAGAAAACTAAAAATGCAACCTTGTCGATAATTGCCTGTCACGATATATTAAAGGCTTAGAGGAGAATAAGAGTATGTCCACGTTGAAAAGGGGTTTCTTTATCTACCCTTTTGCTGTTTTATTGATCATCACATCCTGTGTCAGCACTAGGGAGAAGGTTCCTGAAGGCGGAGAGAAAGAAAAAGGTCAGGAAAAACCAGTCACGGAAAAAGAAGATCCAATTGCTTTCTACAAAGGTCCTGAAGATGTGGCAAAGGCGCTAGAGATTATGGAAGAGCTGGAAAATGAGCAAATGGATCGCGACTCTCGTTTTCTTTATTATTCTCTTCTTATTTCTAATAATAATATTGATGAAGCTGTGAGACAGCTGGAGATCCTTTTACAGGAGAATCGCAAAGATAGCGAAGTCCTGGTCGCGTATATTACTCTGATGGATTATCTGGGAGATACAGAGAAAAGGGATGACGCTCTAAACAGTCTGATTGCCATTGACGGAGAAAACAGCTTTGCTTTGAACATGAAGGGCACTCTGGCTCTCAGAAATAAAAATTACAGTGAAGCAGAGTCTCTTTTTTCTAAAAGTCTAAGAGCTGATCCTCAAAATATAAATAGCTATATCGGTCGGGGAAACTCTCTTATGCATATAAAGGGCCGGGAAGAGGAAAGTCTGGCTGTCTTTGATGCGGCTGAAAAAATCAACTCTGAAAATCCTTATATCTTCAGTGACCGTTCACGAGTTCTCCGTTTCTTAAAGGATTACGGCAGAGCGGAAGATGACATAACAAAAGCCATATCTCTCTATCCTTCAGAGTGGAATTATCTCGACAGAGCCAGGATTAGAATTAGTGATCTCGATGATAAAACCGGGGCAAAAGAAGATCTGGAAGAGATAATAGCTATTAATGATAGTAATTTCTTTGCCAATGTATATCTGGCAGGTATTTATGATGATGAAAAAAATTATGATAAAGCTCTTCTTTATTATGAAAAAATATTAACCATTGCCGATGACTACTATTATGCCTATCCTGCACTGGGTAAATTGTATTATATTAAAGGGCAATGGGATAAAGCGGCCGAAATGTATATGAAAGCCAGCTTTTCTAAGAGCAACGAAATGACATATCCATTGATGGCCTATATCTGTTATACCTATGCGGGAAATGACAGAAAGGCCAAATCCATAGTGAATGATAATATCGGGAATCTGGATCGGAATAGCAGCATTTATGAAATGTATCGCTACTACCTCAATCCCAGTTCTGCCTATTTTGTTCAATTGGCAATAGATAAAGATGAAAATGAGTTTATGCGAAACCGCATGAAATACTATCTGGCTATGATTGATAAGATTAATGGCCGGGTGGATACTGCCGCTGTTATCTTACACGAGATAGCTGTGCGAAAAGGAGCCCCGGAATTTGAGTTGGCTTCTATTGAACTGGAGAAAAAATGAAAGTAAAAAATGAAAGTGATACTATTAATAGAATTACCATTGGAGACCGGGAGATAATCCTGATTGGTACAGCCCATGTCTCCCATGAAAGTGTCGATGAAGTGAAACAGATTATAGGAACAGAAAACCCGGAAAGGGTCTGTATAGAGATTGATGAAGGCCGATATAACTCTATTACCGACACTGAGAGCTGGAAAAAAATGGATATCCATCAGGTTATAAAGCAGAAAAAGGGATTTCTTATGATGGCTAGCCTTATTCTTGGATCTTTTCAGAAAAAAATCGGAGCCGATATCGGAATTAAACCCGGAGAAGAGATGAAAATTGCCGCTGAAGCTGCTAAAGAGAGAGGTATTCCCTTTACCTTTAGCGACAGGCCCATTCAGACGACTCTGCAGCGTGCCTGGGCCAAGAGTAATCTCTGGAATAAGATGAAACTGCTTGCTTCTCTCATCGCCTCGGCATTCTCCTCTGAATCTGTTGATAAAAGTGATATAGAAGAACTGAAAAACTCTAATGCCCTCCAGGGGATGATGGAGGAACTGGCCAATTACCTTCCCTCGGTTAAAGAGGTTCTTATCGATGAGAGAGACCGCTATCTGGCGACTAGCATTTATAACACATCAGAGAAAAAAGTTGTGGCTGTTGTGGGAGCGGGACACGGGCCAGGGATTCTTCAATGGATCAAAAAACTCGACAATAAAGAGTACCCTGCAGATGTCTCAGATATTTCTGTCATCCCCCCAAAAAGGAACTATGAGAAAGCCATCCCATGGATTATTCCTTTTGTTATTGTTGCTTTAATTTCTTATGGTTTTGCAAATTCAGGTGTGAAAGTAGGTCTGGAAATGATTACGATATGGATTCTGGCAAATGGGATTCTGTCTGCGCTTGGATCTATTATTGCATTGGCGCATCCTATTACAATTATTATATCATTTATTGCAGCACCCTTAACATCTTTAAATCCAATGATTGGAGCTGGATTTGTTTCAAGTTTTTTTGAATCTACTTTTAGAAAACCCCGTGTGAAAGATCTGGAAAATCTTCAAGATGATTCTGGTTCTGTAAAAGGCTGGTATAGAAACAGAGTGATAAGAATATTGATGGTATTAGTTTTATCATCATTAGGGAGTGCAATAGGAACTTGGTGGGCTTTAGGACATATGTCAGTAATCCTGGGATCGTAAATGTTATACTTTGAAGCCGGGCATTCTATCAGCCCGGTTTAATATTCACCTCTACATCTTTTCAAATAAAACATCCCTTCGATACAATTGCTTTCAAAGTTTTGAAACTGTTCAATGTAATAAATTTGCAATCACTCAGGGACCAAAGGAAGTAAATCTCCAGGGATACTGAGTGTTTTTACTGTAGCAAAAATATACCGAAGTACTAATTACTATGAAAAATATTATTGAGCACTTTTTTGATTTTCTCCGGTTCCTTTCCGGGGGCCGGAGCATAAAACTGGCTATATCCCATTTCTGATGCGGCTTTTTCTCTTCTCTTCAGGTGAGAGACAGATCTGATTTCTCCGGAAAGGCTCAGCTCTCCAGAGGATGCTAATCGTGGAGGTAATGACAGGCCGGTTCTGGCCGAATAGATAGCCAGGGCCAGGGGAAGTTCAATTCCCACTTCACTTATCTTTAATCCACCGGCAATATTGATGTAGATATCCTGATCGGAAAAGCGTATACCACCGTGCTTTTCCAGAACGGCAGCCACTCTAGAGACTCTCTGAGAATCGATTCTATCGGAGTACACCCGGGATGCGTTTCCTTTAGCCGGAACGGTCAGGGCCTGTATTTCCACCATGAGTATGCGGGACCCTTCATAAATGGAAGCAATAGAGATCCCCGCGGGGACATCATCTTTTCTCTTTTCTAAAAATATGCCAGAAGGATTCATTACCTCATTAAGACCCTTACTATCCATAAGGAAAAGACCGATCTCATCGATACTGCCAAAGCGGTTTTTCGTAGAGCGTAGAATGCGGAGTTCCGAGTCGGACTGGTCAAAATACAGTACCGTATCGACCATATGCTCTATGACTTTCGGACCGGCGATGGTTCCCTCTTTAGTCACATGGGCAATAAGAAAAATAGCGCTGTTGTTTTCTTTGGCCCAGCTGATCAGTTCGTGGCAGCAGAATCTCAATTGTCCCACTGTGCCCGGTACGGAACCGGCTTCACCGGCAAATAAAGTCTGAATAGAGTCAATGATGACCAGATCGGGTTTCAGTAGCTCCAACTCAGTTACAATATGAGTCAGGTCAAAATCCGCCAGTATGTTCAGATCCGGTCCACTGACTCCCAGCCTTTCGGCTCTCATTTTAATCTGTCCGGGAGATTCTTCTCCGGAAACATAGAAAACAGCTTCTTTCTCTGCGGCTTTACCGGAAAGCTGAAGCATAAGAGTAGATTTTCCAATTCCCGGCTCTCCCCCGATGAGGATGGCGGAACCCTTCATGATTCCTCCACCTAAAACGCGGTCAACTTCACCTATACCCGAAGGGGTTCGGATATGGGGAGACATTTCTACCTGATCAATAGACTGAACGGGTGTGACTTTTATATCCCGGCCGGCCGGGGTAGCCCTTGCTGCTTCTGGTGAGGTCTCAGAGAAACTGTTCCACTCGCCACAGTCTGGACATCGGCCCAGCCACTTCGGCTCTTTATGACCGCAATTGCTGCATAGGAAATAGGTCTTTTTTTTTGCCAAAATAATTATTTATCCTCAAAAGCCTATGTCTTTATTTTATTTCCAGAAACTCAATATCGAATATCAGCCAGGAATTGGGAGCAATTGGTCCGGCCTGTACATTTCCATAAGCCAGGTTTGGTGGAATAATAACGGTTCGCTTCTCTCCTACAGACATAGACATGACCGATTCATCCCAACCGATGATAACAGCCTGTGAACCAACCATGAATTCAAAAGGGGCTCCTCTATATACAGAACTGTCAAATACAGTTCCATCAATCAACTTTCCCGTATAGTGAACACTAACCGTCTCTCCAGCTTTTGCATACTCTCCGTTTCCTTCCTGGGTTATAACATAGTAGATCCCGGTAAGTGTTTTTTGAACACCTTCTCCCAGAGTTTCTATGGCGGCAACAACTTCGGGATTTTCCATATTGAATGATTCCAATTGTTTATCCATAGCAATTTTGCTCAATCTTACAAACTCATCATTATCGGTTTTAAACGCCTGTGCTCCAGAGCCTGTCCTGACAATTTCAATACTGATGATAGTATCATCGCGTTTCAGCTTTGCCAGAGTTTTATTACCCTCTACGAGTTCACCAAACGCAGCATATTTGTCATCCAGTACGGGGTCAGCTGTTCTGGTTATAAATAAACGGCTGCTGCTCGACATTCCCGAAACACCATCCATAGACAGAACGCCCGGCTTGTCATGTTTTATTCGGCTTCCGGTTTCCATGGGGAAATTGTAACCCTCATCGGAGCTTCCATTATTTTCAGGGTCGCCGGTAAAAATAGCATAATTTTCAATATCTCTGTAAAAAAGAAGGCCATTGTAAAAATTCTTTTCTGCAAGATTGATAAAATTCAATACTGTTAATGGAGTGTATATATAATCCAGTTGGAATATCATCATTCCTGCTGAAGTTTCTACTTTCGCATAAATACCGGGATTGTTAAGGGATTCGCCTTTTTCATAGGCATCTTCGGGAACTTGTCCCTTTGCTGATAAAAATGTAGAGGTCAAAATAAGCATTACAAGAATAGCCGTTATTTTTTTATTCATAATAATATCCTGTTTGTTGTTTTTATAAAGTTAACACCAATATTCAAAATATGTACAGATAGATAGTTGAATTGTTGATAAATAGTAAAGGATTCAAAAAAAAGACTACTTCTTTAATCAGTTAGAGTTTACTTAAAGTTCATGAAGGAAGAGAGGAACCATCAATATGCTACTTTTTTTATTTTATACCAAACGGCTCATATTCATACTATATTATATAGAGTTATTTTATCACTATACCAAAGAGGAAGGAGATAATAATGGGAGAATCGTTTGATCAGGTCCCTGTCGTCGTTCAGGATCACATAAAGGTTATTTCTGCAGATTTCAATATGCCGGAAACAGAAGAGTCACTGGAAACTATAGCAAAAGCATGGCTGGAGAAGAAAAATGTATTTGAGGAAAAAATAGCTGGAGCTAATATGGAAGAGGTCGATTTCCTGGCAAAGGATGATGAATCGGGAGCTCTTGCTCTGACATATTCAGGTTCGCTGATTAACATTGGTCCCTTGGGAGAAGAGGGTAGAACGATTAAATACTCCAGTATTGGATTCCGGACCGAAATTCCCGACAATGCTGAAAGGGACAATACCAATCTGGCTGCCGATCTTTCTGTTGGAGCCATAGCAGAATTTACACGAGGTCCAATAAAGCAGACATCAAAGCTGTTTAAGATTGTTGTGTGTAAAGAAGAATTAAGTGTTGAAGAGCAGGAAGAAATTATAACAGAGGCAGCTACGATAATTGTAGACGAGTTTGTAGAAGTTAATAAAACTGTAATTACGGGATAAACAATTACCTGGAAGTTTTGTTCTATCGTTCAAAATCCCTGCCCTAAGAGATATCTCTATCAAAGCCTCCCCCAGCCACCCTATAGGGAGGTAGAGATATTCATCAATACCTCAGAAGAGGTCTAATAGAGGATCTCTTTAGTTTTCTCTTCCGGGAGACAGGAGGGAATATAGAATTTTTGTATCGCCGGGAATCAGGACATCAGGGGCAACATGAAAATAGAAGATGCTTTCAGCATAAACAGAATAGATGAGTTGAAAACGGCTCTAATAGAAGTATATAAAAGGAGGAATACTCCTCCCGATAACAGTTACTCAAAATTACTGGAATACACCAATTCAGTTTTAGAGAATGAAAATCAATCGAGACGCCCTGCCGATAGTAACGGACTTCCGGGAGGCATTGTCTGTCTTAAACCGGATATCACCACTATTATCGTTCCCGATCTACATGGACGAATTAAATTTTTATTGAATTTATTAGCTTTTACCGATCAGTCCGGGACATCAATTCTGCAGAAACTTGCTTTTAATCAAATCCAGATTGTCTGTGTCGGTGACGGTTTTCACTCGGAGTATAAAACCGAAGAGAGATGGAAAGCATCGTATTTGGAATTTGTTGACGGCTACAGGAAGTCCAGAAATATGGACAGGGAGATGAGTAATAATTTCCGTTTAATGGAAATTGTTCAGCTTGTGAAAATTTCTTTTCCCGAAAACTTCCATTTTCTCAAAGGGAACCATGAAAACATTAAGAATGAGAAAGAAAAAGGGAATCATATTTTTAGAAAATTCGCTTTTGAAAGTATGATGGTTTATGAATATGTAAAGAAATTTTATGATAAACAGTTTCTTGATCTATACTACCAATTTGAAAAGAATATGCCTCTTCTGGCAATAGGGAAAAATTTTCTCGTATCACATGCCGAGCCGAAGTCATTTTTCAATCGCTCTTCAGTGATAGAGTATAGGAAAAATCCTCATGTTGTCGAGGGGCTGACATGGACTTCCGATGGTGCAGCTGAAAATGGCAGTGTTGAGAAGATGTTAAAATATTATCTTTCGGAAAAAAATATCTCCCAGAGTCATTTTTATTTCGGAGGACACAGATCGATTCGGAAATTATATAATTTACGGGCCAGGGGAAAATATGTACAATTTCACAACCCGGCTAAATTTGCCATTGTACTAATCGAGAAAGGTCTGGAGATTGATCTGGAAAGAGATATTTTTGAGCTCGAGGATATGGTTAATAAAACTATTAGTATCAGGTCGCTAAAATCATTGAAATCTCTCTTTTCCTGAAGGGATCGAAGAATTATTAAAAAAAGCCCCGTTTTCAAACGGGGCTTTCAAAATTCACAATCGTTAATTTTTTTAGTAACTGATTAATTCGACTTCAAATACAAGCCAGGTATTCGGTGGAATGACTCCTCCGGCTCCTCTGCTACCATAGGCCATTGCCGGTGGTAGAATTATCGTTCTTTGTTCTCCCACTTTCATATCGAGAACTGTTTCATCCCATCCGGGAATAACCTGTCTCGCTCCAACGGTGAATTCGAAAGGCTGATTTCTGTCAACAGAGGAATCAAATTTTCGACCATCCATAAACATTCCAGTGTAATGAACTGTCACTTTTGTACCTGAAGGGGGCTTTTTCCCAGTTCCTTCTTTTTTAATCACATATCTAATACCGGAATCAGATGTCTGAGCATCGGGCCATCTGTTGCTGATTTCATCAACAATCGCTTTATCAGCTTCTTCCGCTTTTTTTCTGGTCTCTTCTGAGATTAATTTGTTCAGAGCATCAAATGCAGCTTGATCGGCGTGAAAAGCCTTTGCAGCAGCTCCGTTTCTGATAATTGATATTTTTTTGATTTCGTCACCCTGGGTGATCTCATTGACGATATCCTGTCCGCCTTCTATGACATGACCGAAAATTGTGTGCTTTCCCTGAAGCCAGGGAGTTTCAGCATGAGTGATGAAAAACTGGCTTCCGTTCGTTCCCGGTCCGGCATTGGCCATCGCGAGTACACCTGGTCCGTCAAATTTGAGCGTACTGTCAATTTCATCGGCGAAATTATATCCCGGACCTCCAGCTCCTGTTCCCTGAGGATCTCCCCCCTGGATCATGAAGTCATCGATAACTCTGTGAAATTTCAGACCATCATAATAGGGTCCGCTTTTTACTGATGTTTCCATTTTCCCTTCAGCCAGGGCAACAAAGTTGGTAACGGTTAATGGTGTTTTTTCGTATTCCAGAGAGAGAACGATTTCTCCCTTGGTGGTTTCCATAACGGCATAGAGTCCGTCTGGTAGGTTATTTGCTTCTTCACATGCAGACATAGTAATTGTGACGAGCAATAAGGTTATTGTAGACAATAGTCTTGTAAAATTATAATTGCTCATAACTCCTCCTGTAAGAAATTTTGTAAAAGATAACATATTATTTTTATAAAAAAAAGAGGGGCGCTCGCGCTAACGGCCCCCCTCTTAAATTAATATGACCTATATTGATTAATCGATGACTCTTGCTATGATGACACAATCTTTTTTGCCGGCTTCATCAATCAGATCTTTTATATCTGATCCTTTTGCAACCTCGATAATATTGTAGAAGATTTCCCCCATATGATGGGAAGCCATTCCTTCTGTCTGGATCCCTTTTTCAGATAATCCTGACAGTAAGTCATTTAAGACATCGTTGCATTTGTGAGATGCCAGAATAATTCTCTCTCCGCCATTTATATCGAGAGTACATGAAGGGAAGTTTACGGAATTTACAATGTTTCCATTTTCCAGATAGTCTTTCATCTGCTGTGCAACCATTTCAGCGCAGTTTTCTTCCGCTTCCTGTGTCGAGGCTCCCAGATGAGGAACACAGATAATATTTTCTTTACCAATAACTGTGTTATTGGGGAAATCAGTAACATATTTGGCAATCTGACCGGAAGCGACAGCTTCCACTGCTGCTGCATCATCAATAATACCTCCACGGGCGAAGTTGAGAATAACGGCATTCTTTTTCATCAGCTTCATATTCTCTTTATTGATAATACCTTTAGTTCCCTCATTCAGGGGAACATGAACTGTAATATAGTCACACTCCTTTAGTATTTTTTCAATGCTATCAGACCTGTTAATTTTACTGGAAATTGTCCATGCGGCTTGGAGAGTCAGATAGGGATCATAGCCATAAACCTCCATTCCAAGGTTGAGGCAGGCGTTGGAAATCTGAACCCCGATAGCACCAAGGCCGATAACACCCAGTTTTTTACCTTTGATTTCTCCACCGGCAAATCTGGATTTATTTTTTTCCACAACTTTTGCCACATCGTCTTCATCGGCGATTGTTTTTGTCCAGGCTACACCGCCGGCAAAGTCCCTTGCTGTTGTCAGCATAGCTCCAATTACAAGCTCTTTAACAGAATTGGCATTGGCCCCAGGTGCATTGAATACGACAATCCCTTTTTCTGTACATGTGGTAAGGGGAATGTTGTTTACTCCGGCTCCGGCTCTTGCGATAACTTTAACCGATTCTGGAATTTCCATATCGTGCATTTTAAAGCTTCTGAGGATTATTCCGTCGGGGCTGGTTCCATCTTCTGAAATACTGTAGCTCTCTGCAGGGAGAAGACTCAGTCCCTTTTCTGAAATCTTGTTTAAAGTCTGAATTTTATACACTGTTAACCTCCGGTAAAATTAATGACTATATTACTTTGTCTCCTGAGTTTCAGGGGACTTTGATTTTATTACTTGAAGGTGAAGATCTTTAATCTGCTCTTCATCTACAAAAGCGGGACTCTCATCCATCGGGGATACCCCAACGTTGTTTTTCGGAAAGGGGATGACCTCTCTGATTGACTGCTTCCCTGCCAAAATCATGGCCAGTCTATCCAGTCCAGAAGCAATGCCTCCATGTGGGGGTGCTCCGTACTTGAATGCATCGAGCAGAAATCCGAACCGTTCTTCCGCCAGTTCTTTGGGAAAACCGACAATATTAAAAATTCTCTGCTGCAATTCAGGGTGATGCACTCTTATAGATCCTGAAGCCAGTTCGTATCCATTTAACACTAAATCATATAAATCTCCCAGAACTTCTCCGGGATTTTTCTCCATTGTTTCGATAAATCGGTCTTGTGGCATGGAGAACATATGATGTGCCGGTTCCCAGCACTGCTCATCATCATTGTAATCGAAGAGCGGGAAGTCTACAATCCAGCAGAATTTAAATTTACTTTCATCAATCAGATCCAGATCTCTACCGAGTTTCGACCGGATGGCTCCCAGAGAGTTGCAGGCTGTTTTCCATTGGGCTCCCATTAAAAGGATTAAATCGCCCTCCTTCGCTCCCAGTCCCCTGATTATCTCTGTCGATATACTCTGATAAAACTTAGAAATCCCCCCGTCGAAACCGTCTGCTGTTACTTTCATCCAGGCCAGGCCTTTTGCTCCGTATTTTTTGGCTTCCTCTTCCAGTTCGGATATCTTTTTTCTGGAATAAGCTGCAGCGGCTCCGGGAACTATCATCGCCTTTACTGCGCCGGAAGAATCTGACAGAACATCTTTAAATACAGAAAATTCTCCTTTGCCGACAAAAGGGGCAAAGTCGTGAAACTGTAATCCGAAACGGAGATCCGGTTTATCACTTCCATAGGTATTCATCGCATCATGGTAGGTTATCCGCTCAAAGGAAGAGGGAAGGTCAATATTCATCAGTTTTTTAAATATGTGAGAATACATGGCTTCTGTCATCTCGTAGATATCATCAGCTGTGACAAAGCTCATTTCCACATCAATCTGGGTAAATTCCAGCTGTCTGTCTCCTCTGGCATCTTCATCCCGGTAGCATCTGGCGATCTGAAAATACTTGTCAAATCCCGATACCATTAAAATCTGCTTATAAAGCTGGGGAGACTGGGGAAGGGCAAAAAATTTCCCCTCGTGCAACCTGGAGGGGACCAGAAAGTCTCTGGCACCTTCAGGAGTGGATTTGATCAGGGTGGGAGTTTCAATTTCCAGAAAACCTCTCCCGTCAAAGAACTCCCTAACAGCAAAGGCCAGATCGGCACGCAGTTTTATTCTTTTCTGCATTCCCAGGCTCCTAAGGTCCAGGTAGCGATATTTCAATCTGAGGTTTTCGTTGGCTTCACTCTCTTCATCAATCATAAAGGGAAGAGTTTCGCAGCTGTTGAGTATGGTTATTTTCTCGGCTTTTACTTCAATAGAACCGGTTTTCATTTCTTTATTAATCATACTTTCCGGCCGTTGACGAACAACACCCTCTACAGCCACACAAAATTCAATTTTCAGAGATTCCGCCTCTTTTTTAAGCTGTTCACGAGCATCTTCATCTATTACAACCTGTGTCATGCCGTAATGATCTCTTAAGTTGAGGAAGTGTATTCCACCGTGATCCCGGTTTCTATGAACCCAGCCGTTGAGGACCACTTTTTTTCCAGCCCAGCTCTTATCGAGTTGACCGCATGTTACTGTTCTTTTGTTATTTGTCATAAGGTTAATTTACCATCTGTTGGATCTTGAATCAATCTGCTCTCAAGTAGATAGGAATTACAGTCCTGTTTTTCTTCTTGGTTTATCCTTTTTCATTTATTTCCCATCGAGAAACTTTATGACTTTATCGATTTGTTTTTCAAAATCTTTCGATGTATCAAAATAATCGAGATTGTATTTTATACATTCTTCTTTGATTCGATGACTGTAGGTTATCATGTTTTCTATGTGGTTTAGAATTTCTTCCTCTTCTTGAGAAAGTAGCCAATCATTAAGGTGATTGGGGTAGCGTTTTACTTCAGAGATCTTTTTTTTCACATCCACCTCTGTATATCCCAAAAAGCAGGTTTTTATCTGTCCCGGATGAAGATCTGATAACTCTTTAATGTGCTCTGGTAATACGGCTTCTCCTTCAAAAATATAGTCTATTTCATTGTCGATCATGTTTTTACACACAGCCTTAAGAAAAGGCCACATCTTTTCGGCAATTTCATCGGGCCACAATTTATCGTGAATCCCCAGGGATGATACGCCATTCATGAAACCCATCATAAGGCAGTCTAAAGGGATGTAGGGGATGAAGTTTTTTTCAAAAAAACCTTTTGCCACAATGGATTTACCCGATCTGGATGCGCCACTTATAATGTAGATCATAATCACTCCTATAAAAAGCTACGGCTTTTTTACTACAACTTCCCAGGCTTTTTTGGCCTTTTCATATCGACTGATATTACTTTCTTTCAGTACTGTGATTTCCCAGCAGGAGAATAATTTTTCAATAGTGGGCTTATCAAAAAAACGCTTATAATAGCCTTCAATTTCATAAAAGTTCTCTTCAATTTTAATGCCTTTCCCTGCGCCATAATTGATATCATTCACAGAGTTTAACCGGCAAATTACATAACCGCCGGGTTCCAATACTCTTTTAATTTCTGAAACTATTTTCTCCGTTTTCTCCCAGGTGAAATAATGAAGTGAAAGGCTGGCTAAAACAATATAGGCTCTTGAACCTTTAAAGGGTAAGCCATTTTGGATATCAAAATGCCTTGGATTAATTCTCGAATCAAAATCCACCAGCTTATCAAGAATCTCTTTAGAAAAATCACATGAAATTACTGAATATCCATTGTTTAACAGATAAATTGAATCTGATCCCGAACCACAACCTAGATCTATAATTGGTTTTTCTTTTGTTTCTGATAAAAGGTCTTTGTATTGATTTAACCAGATAGAGTCTGTTGGGTTGATTTTCTCTATGGACCGGTACATATTATTCCAGTATTGCATTGACATGAAACTCTCCTGATTTTTGGCCGATAGCAGTAATTAGTCCTGTCCGTTCACGATAATTTTATCCAAGAGTGCTCATATTCTTTTGTCATTATTATGAATCTATAAAACACTATGCTTTTTTCCCATATGGACAAATGTATAAACACATTCCGCAAACATCCTATGAAGTTTTTTCTTTCATTGTGTAATAATAATCCTGGCATTCTATAAAATCAAATCATTCTTCTCTCGCTTGTCCCATTCTATTTGGTAGATGATCGACTATTGAGTCGGGTAAAGCTATACCTATACTGGAGAGCAAATATTAGTGGGTTTAAACGATTCATTTATTAATCCGACTTCCCAAAGAGCAGATGCTCTG
>JAEINM010000026.1 GCA_016342385.1 Spirochaetaceae bacterium
ATTGTTGTTATTCAGGAAAATGAGATATTCGGCAGGAGAAAAAGAGTACCTTCTTCTGTAAAAAAGGTAAAAAGTGCCGTAATTGATTCTTTTATTGAACTCAATCCTGGGGATCTGATCGTACATGTCAATTATGGGATCGGCCGATTTAGGGGAATAGAAAGAATCAAAGCTGCGGGAAATGAAAGAGATTATATTTCTATAGAATATGCCGGTGAAGATTCGATATTTGTCCCTATAGAGCAGGTTAATCTGGTCCAGAGGTATATCGGTAATGAGGGGCGCGATGCCCGACTCGACAAAATCGGCGGGAAAGCATGGGACGCCAAAAAGAACAAAGTCAGAAAGTCCGTAGAAAATCTGGCAGATATGCTGGTGAAACTCTACGCAAGGCGTCAGGAGGCCAAAGGTTATGCTTTTGCCGCTGATAATGACTTCCAGGTCGCTTTTGAAGCATCATTCCCCTATCAGGAAACAGAAGATCAGCTCATCAGCATCGAAGAAGTTAAAAAAGATATGGAATCTCCTTCTCCCATGGACAGACTGGTCTGTGGCGATGTGGGATACGGTAAAACCGAGGTGGCTATGAGAGCCGCTTTTAAAGCTGTTATGGGGGGTAAGCAGGTGGCTTTACTCTGCCCTACGACAATTCTGGCCGAACAGCATTATGAAAATTTCTGTGACCGTTTTAAGCGTTTCCCCATTGAAGTGGGCCATTTATCCCGTTTTGTAACAAGAAAGGATCAGAAGATTGTTCTGGATAATCTGGCTGAGGGAAGTTGTGATATTGTCATTGGTACCCACCGGATTCTTTCAAAGGATGTGCAGTTTAAAAATCTGGGATTGATGGTCATCGATGAAGAGCAGAGGTTCGGTGTCAAAGATAAGGAAAAACTCAAGAATATAAAAGCTTCTATAGACTGCCTGGCTATGTCGGCCACTCCTATCCCCAGGACACTTCATATGTCCCTGTTAAAAATCCGCGATATGTCTGTTTTAAAAACAGCTCCCTATAACCGGCAGCCGATTGAAACATTTATTCAGGAATATAATCCCGAAATAATAGCGGGAGCCATTCGGAGAGAGGTCGAAAGGGGAGGTCAGGTCTTTTTCCTTCACAACAGAGTTGAAAGTCTCGACAATGTTCAGCTTTTCCTTCAGGAACTCATTCCCGAAGTTTTTATAGAAACAGCTCATGGTAAAATGTCAGGTAGAGAACTGGAAGATGTTATGCACCGCTTTATACATGGATCTTTTCAAGTGCTTGTGGCCACAACGATAATCGAAAATGGAATTGATATTCCCAATGTCAATACAATCATTATCGACAGGGCTGATATGTATGGGATATCACAATTGTACCAGCTGAGAGGTCGTGTCGGCCGGTCCGGTAAAGTCGCTTATGCCTATATGTTTTATCCCGAACAAAGGGGGCTTTCTGAACTGGCGATGAAACGTCTTCAGGCTATTTCCGATTTTACTGAATTGGGATCGGGATTTAAAATCGCCATGAAAGACATGGAAGTGCGAGGTGCCGGGAATCTTCTCGGCAGAGAACAGTCCGGTGAAATAGTTTCAGTCGGATTCGATATGTACTTGAGGCTTCTTGAAGAAGCCGTGGCATTGAGAACCGATGATGATAGGAAAGATGAAGCCCCCGAGGTATATCTTGAACTGGATTACACAGGGTTTATTCCCGATTCCTATATAGACGATGCTACAGAAAAAATGGAAGTTTACAAAAAGATTGCTTCAGTTATTTCTGATGATGATCTCGACAGAGTGCATAGCGAATTACATGACCGGTTTGGACCTTTACCCGATGAGGTCCAAAGTCTTCTTTCTCTGGCTGAAATTAGAATAATATGCAGTAAATTGTGGATCTCTTCCATGAAGGAGAGGAGAGGCATTGTCGCAGTGGAATTCGGAAAAATAGCCAAACTTTCTATCGATAAAGTTATGAAGATGACAAATAAAAGTGGTGGTACTGTTAAGTTTAACCCCGCCAGTCAGACAGGTATTCTTATTGAGACAGGAAAAATCGGCCTGAAAGAAAAGTCCGAATTCCTGCGGGAAAAGCTCTCAACTCTTATTTAGTTCAGACTGTTAAATGATAAAAAGAAATATACCTTTATATCTTCGGCGGGATCAAACTTTTTTCCTTTATTGTAGAACCGGAAGTTTATTCCGGCTCCAGCGGGTATTTTCCCGTAGTTGTATCCATAGGTCCCGATAAACTCTATTCCGCCATAGAGTTCATTGCTTCCATAGTCATCCAAAAGAAAATTACTGATCCCCTCCAGGTGGATGGCTGCGGCAATATTCTGGATGTTAAAACCTAAGGGCAGACCCCAGTCAACAAGGGCGATGGGCATCAGATAGTCCAGTGAATAATAGAGTGAGAAATCCGAATCAACCGATGAGGGAGACCAGCCCCTGGCACTTATGACCGATGATGATAATCCTCTGTTGTGATAAGCTCCCTCCCAGCCGGTTTTTAATAGAAAACTTTCTGGTCCCAGAGGAAGAGTCAGGGAGCCCGACTCTTTAATCGCAAAAGAAGTGCTTTCAGAGGACAATAGAGGCAGAAGGATGGATATTTCAAGTTGGTTGAACAGGCGAAAATCACCGAAGAGAGACTTGCGGGGATAGTTGATCCTGTAATTGTTTAATGCCAACCCCCCACCTGTATAAAGAAAATTGTATGCTTTCCCGGAGAATGATTCTGCCAGTGAGAAAGAATCAAGTTCATAAAATTGCAGAGAGTGTCTAACCGATATGAAAGTTTGAAGAACATTTCTCCAGTTTAAACGGTTCTTTTCAAAAAGAGGAAATACCAATCCGGCAGTTTGCTCTGTTTTCTGGCCCCAGTAATATTGGGAGTTCTGAGATAATTCTTCATATGTCTGAACCACTGAATAATTTATACTGGAAGTTCCAATCTTTCTTGAGTAATCAATATAGCCGCTTAACTGGCCAAGTCCCGGCAGATAATTCAATTCAAAAGTCCATTGGCTCGACTGAGCGTATGATCCGGCAAATATTGCCGCACCGACACCCCATTGTACTCCTTCTGAGGCGGAGATATTAATGTATGGTTTGGGAAGCCATAAATAGGGGCGTGCCCAATCGAAATAATACTGTGTTTCATAGGTGTTAATCGGGAAAGGAGAAGGGGGAACAGAGGATACGGAGAGAGAATAATCTCCGGATTCCTTTACCACCCCTTTCCTGAGTTCATATCCCCTGATCCGGTAACTGCTATAGAATACGGTTTCTCCTGATATAAACCCATCAGCAATACCGACGGGATCTTTAAAAATCAGTTCTGTTCTGCCGGTTTGAATATTATATAGAAAAAGGGATAAATCATCCTCTCTGTCAGAAACATATGAAAGTCTGTTTTCATCAATAAATCTGGGAAAATACTCACTCGGCAGATCCTTAGAATATAGAGGTTTTACCGAATCAGGTTCTGACAATTTCATGGTATAAATATCCTGAAACCCATGATCATTCAGGACAAAGGCAATCATCTCGGATGTGGGGGAAAAAACCGGATTCATAATGTTCGTCTGATCCTTTACAAATATATCGGTTGTCTGTCCGGTAATTTTATTGACTGAAACGAGCTTCGAATAAGACCCTGTTCTCTGGACGGCAATGATAGAATCTCCATCTGGTGAAATCGCCGGATGAAACAAAGACTGATCTTTAGAAATTAAAGTCGTTGAACCTTGATTGTGGAGATAGAGATTGGATGATAAAGAAAAACCATACATATGATACAGACTGGAATCACCTGATGCAAAAACAATATTTTCTCCGCTGGAATCGGCACAGAAAGAACTGCCATCCATTAAATTCGTTTCTACAATTATCTCCTCTTCACCTGTCTGTACATCAACTAACAGTATAGCGGAATTTTTCTCCTGATCGGTTCTATATATGAGAATCCCTTTTTCTGTTAGAACAGGATGAGTCCAGTCCCCGTAGTTTCCAGTACTGATCTTCTCACTTCGGTAGGAATCCAGTATATGGGGCTGCAGGGCATATTTTCTCTGTTCAGAAGCTTTAAGATCTTCAAATATCTCCTTTATACTTTTTCCCGTTTCCATTTTTATGGCATGGAAAGGTCCGAAAAAGGGAAATCTGATATAGCGATTATAGATATTCTGGATAATATCCTCTCCGAAGTTCTCTATCAAATGCTTAACAAGGATATAGCCGCCAGAATAAATCCTATTGTATGGGGGGAAGTCTGAACTATAGGCAAGCTGATATATATTGAAGTACTTTTTTTCTACTGCTGCAGCTTTAGTTAAGGCTTCAAAGTATTTGTTTCTCCCTCGTCCTCCTTTAGTGAATTCCGTTTCCAGGTAAACGGCGATTCCCTCTACCATCCAGGCGGGTAGAAACGCTCCGTTTGCAGCAGCCAGATCCATACCGAATATATAACTCAGACCACCGAATAATCCGCGTCTTTTTTTCAGTTGAACAAAGTGCACCGTTTCATGGAGCAGCAGTTCAAATAACCACGATTCACTTTTCGTAGAGTTTTCACTATTTAAAGGATATACAGGATAGAGAGTTATTGAGCCTGGGATGGGATAAAACATTCCATTGGGACGGTCAATCCGACTATTGATATAGACGTGTATTCTCTTGGGATAAAAATCAAAAAAATCAGTGACTTTTTCATAAATTTCTTCACTGTAATCTGCCAGTTCAAATGCGGTCGTCTCATCATATTCTTCAAAAATAAACGTGTAATGTTCAGTTGAGAGTTTTTTCCAACCGGAAAAATCATCACTCCATAGTGAAAGAGGTAAAACTATTAGTATTATTGAAAAGAATTTTTTAATATGCATATATTTTTCTACCTGTAGATATAGAAAATAACCAAAAATGTGGTCTTAATGATTTTTTTCTATTATAAAGTAGTTCCTTTTATTCAGAATAATTGATACATTGAATATTATCGTTTATTCAAATAAAATTAGCAAATGAGTCAAAAGAAACTTATTAAAAGCTATGTGCTTCGTGCCGGACGAATGAGTCCCCTGCAGAGAAAAGCCTATGAAACACTAAAAGACACACACTGTCTGAAGTATGAAGATAAACTGATTGATTTTAAAAAGATATTTCCCGATTTTACCAGTAACTATCTGGAAATAGGTTTTGGAATGGGTGATGTCACCCATGCCATAGCGGCGCAAAATCCGCAAAACGCCTATCTCGGGATAGAGGTTCATTCTCCTGGAGTGGGGAAACTGCTTAGTGAAATTGAAAGCAGGGGATTGAAAAACCTCAAGGTAATTGAACACGATGCTGTAGATGTTCTGACAAATATGATTCCCGATAATTGTCTAGATGGAATTCATATTTTTTTCCCAGACCCCTGGCAGAAAAAGAAACATAAAAAAAGAAGACTGATACAGCCGGAATTTACAGCATTATTATCAAAAAAGATAAAACGCGGCGCTTATTTATATGCCGTTTCAGATTGGGAAGATTATGCTCAGCAGATACTGCAGGTCTTTTCTGGAGAAAAAAGCCTGGTGAATAAATACAGTGACTGGGCAGAACCCCAACTGTGGAGAACAGAAACAAAATTTGAAAGAAAGGGATTGAAGAAAAACCATCTTATTAGAGAGGTCTTCTTCATTAAAAAATAAACAGGAGCCAAGATCTATGAAAGACCGTTTTGACATCAAGCATTTAAATGAGTACACGGATTTAATAAATCACAATAGTAAAATCCCGCTTGATTTGTATGAAAAGTACAGTGTCAAGCGCGGCTTGAGGAATAAGGATGGAACCGGTGTTCTGGTCGGTCTGACTGAAATCGGAGATGTTCATGGTTATATTATGGAAGAGGGTGATAAGATTCCCGTACAGGGACGTCTGAGATACCGGGGATACAATGTCCAGGATATTGTCAAAGGTTTTCAGCATTGCCGCCGTCATGGTTTTGAAGAGACTGCCTTTCTTCTGCTTCTGGGTGATATTCCCAAGACGACAGATCTCGATGATTTTTATGCAGAGCTCGGCAAGAGGCGTCAGCTTCCCGACAGTTTTGCAGAAGATATGATTCTGAAAGCTCCCAGCAGTAATATCATGAATAAACTGGCGAGAAGCATCCTGGCACTCTACAGTTTTGATGAAAATCCTGAAGATAATTCGATTCCCAATGTGCTGGCGCAGAGTATGAATCTCATTGCTCAGTTCCCGACGATCGTCGCTTATGCTTTTCAGGCAAAAGAACATTATTTTAACGGGAAAAGTCTATACATACACACACCTATTCCCACTCTGAGTACAGCGGAAAACCTTCTGCTCATGGTCAGACCGGACAAGAAATTTACACCACTGGAAGCCGAGGTCCTTGATCTCGCTCTGGTACTTCACGCTGAACATGGGGGAGGTAATAACTCGGCCTTTTCCACACATGTTGTGTCCTCATCAGGAACCGATACATACTCTGCCATGGCTGCTGCGGTCGGGTCTCTAAAAGGACCCCTTCATGGAGGCGCGGCGATCCGGGTCAGAGAAATGATGGAAGATCTTATGAAAGAAGTGAAAGACTGGAAAGATGAAGAGGAAGTTACGGCTTATCTGACGGCAACCCTTAAGAAACAGAAATATGATAAAAAAGGCCTTATCTATGGAATGGGCCACGCTGTATACACCATCTCCGACCCTAGGGCCGTATTGTTGAGAGCCAGAGCGGGGGATCTCTCTCTAGAGGCGGGAAGAACTGATGAGTATAACCTTTACTGCCTGGTAGAGAAACTGAGTCAGGATATTTTTGATAAAATAAAAGGGAATGGTAAGCGCATCTGTGCCAATGTCGACTTCTATTCGGGATTTGTCTATTCCATGCTCAACATACCCAGTGAACTCTATACACCCATATTTGCCGTATCCAGAATTACAGGATGGTGTGCCCATAGGATTGAAGAGATTGTCAGTGGGGGAAGAATCATCCGGCCGGCCTATAAAAGTGTCAGCGTAAAGAAAGAATACATCAGTTTAACTGATAGATAGAAAAAACCGGTCCTTTTAAGACCGGTTTTTTCGCAATAATACAATTTCAGAACTCTGAGAAAGCAAACCATTAAATCCCATCCCATAATGTAAGGTTCTGCCTGAAAAGTTATCATTTCAAATTTTCCTCTTAATTGTCCCTTTATTAACCAACTTTACATAAAGATGAATTTCTATCTTTAGGATTAAGAAGAAGAAGTTTAAATTAATAGTAACCAGTTTTGCCATGGAGTAAATAATTGAATAATATTTTGTTGACAGTAAGAGGAAATGCGAATAAAGTATATTTGTTCGTTTCTGAAACGAACTAGAAAAAACTAGGAGAAAAAAATATGACTAGAAAAATGTTATGTCTCATTTTATCTACATTTATGCTGGCTGGTGCTCTTTTTGCAACAGGACAGCAGGATGATACTGTTACACTTCGGATTGATACTTGGGAAAATCCGTCAACAACAGAAGCACTAACTGAACTGAATGCGAAGTTCATGGAAGCCTATCCCAATATTAAAGTTGAATTGACAACTTCACCTACCGATCAGTTCCAGACTTCTAATCCTCTGAGGATTCAGGCTGCTGATGTTGATATCTGGTCAGGATTCGGATTCGCTCAGAAAGCACAGGATTTTCACGGAGATGTCGTTCCTGCTGCAGCTTATCAGAATATTGAAGCCGGACTGGTAGAACCTTTGGATGGTCAGGCATTTATGAATAACTACAAGCAGGATGCTGTAAAAGAATTCATGACTTACAACGGTAAACCTTACGGTGTCTGTATGGGTAGTGTTGTTATTTCCGGAATTTTCTGGAATAGGGATCTTTTTAAAGAAAATGGTCTTTCTCAGCCTCAGACATACGATGAACTGGTAAACGCCTCTGAAACTCTACAAGCAGCAGGATATACAGCATTTACAGCTGCTGGTGGACCGGTATGGCCTATCAACATGGTTAATGTAGGGTTCATCGGAGCTATGTATGATGATGTTAATGAGCTGGAAGAATCTCTCTGGACTGGTGGAAAAGGATTCGAAGATCCCCGTTACATCGAAGCTCTGAAACGATATCAGAACCTGATGACAAAATACTATGAACCGGGATTTCAGACAATCGATTACAATCCACATGTAGGAAGATTTGCAACTGGTAGAATCGGAATGCTTCCTGACGGAATCTGGATGGCAAATGGTATTGCCGACGCTATTAAAGAAGCGGGAACTGACTTTGACTTCGGATACATGCAGGTTCCTGCCAGTGATGATAAGGCAGCTAATCAGACATACTACGGAAAAGGTGACCTTATGTGGTTTGTTCATTCCAAATCTGAAAATAAAGAAGCTGCTATGCTATGGCTAGAGTTCATGTCAAAACCAGAGAACTACACTTACTTTGTCAACAAAGTAGGATGGTTACCAACACAGGATGTTACTGTTGAGAGCAGAATCCTCGATGAAGTAAGCAAGTATCCAATGAAGCTTTCTTTTGAACAGGTTCATATCTCCCGTGAAGGGCAGGGGGAAATGGCTGGTGGTCTTGTACAGTTCCTCACTCCTATGGGAACTATTGAATCCGCTGAAGAATATGCTGCAAAAGCTATGGCAGACTGGAACGCCGCAGAGTAATCACTTTCGCTAAAATATTTATTACCGGTTGCCTTGTGCAGCCGGTATTTGTCATTACTGCAGTCCCGTTTAATAAGAATACGGGCTGTTCATTTTTAGGGGATACATATGAAAAAAACAGTAAATATGAATCCATTTGTACACGGGAAGAATCTGGGATGGGTAGGACCTTATTTAATACTGGCTCCGGCTTTACTGCTTTTTACAATATTCCATTTATTGCCTTCTCTTGCCACAATCGGATTTTCATTTACAGACATTACGAGAACCGGTTATAAACCGACCTCTTTTGTCGGTTTAGATAATTATTTTGAGTTTTTCAAACCCGGTCAATTTCATGAAAAACAAGTTGCTATAAAAAATTCTCTTGTTTTTGCCTTTTTTGTTGTCATTCTTCAGAATGCTTTTGCACTGATTTTTGCGGTTTTACTGGATAAGGCCTGGAAAGGGAGAGCTTTTTATCGGGGAGTCCTCTTTCTGCCGGTAATTCTGGGGATTACAGTCAATGCCCTTTTATGGAGACTGATGTTTAATCCTTTCGGAGGTCCGGTCAATACTCTTTTAAAAGCGATTACCGGTGAAAATGCTCTCTTTTTTGCCGATCCTAAAATGGCTTTCCCCCTTATCATATTCATACAGATATGGAGCAACATCGGGTATTCGACAGTTATTTTTCTCTCTGGTCTTCAGGCCATTCCTAAAGAACTCTATGAGTCGGCCAAGGTTGACGGAGCTGCTGGAATTAAAAGTTTCTGGATGATAACAATTCCACTCATTGCCCAGGCGACAACAGTTAATATTCTTCTGTCCATAATCGGGGCATTGCGGACCTTTGACACTATAATGGTAACCACAGGTGGACAATACGACACCTATACAATGGCTTATTATATGTACAGGCTTGCTTTTCAATCTACCGGTGGTAGCGGTATTGGCGGAGGACGGCTTGGTTTTGCCTCGGCTGTCGGTACACTGCTCTTTTTGATGATATTGGTCATTGCCCTTATTGCTCAGTACTTCCTGCGGAAGAAGGAGGTGGATTTATGAGTGATACTCAGATGGCTTCTATTAAAAGAAAGAAAAAAAGTTCTTCAATAGGCAAGGAGAGCTTTAGGACAAAAATAGTCATTGGCTCATTTATAGCTCTTGTACTTATTGTTTATGTTTACCCCATACTGAATCTCGTGAATGTCTCTTTTAAAACATCACCGGAATTTATGCTGGATCCCATCGGGCTGACAAACTCTATCCATTTTAATAATTATATAAAAGTTTTTGTACAAGGGAATTTTTTAAGGAATTTTTATAATAGTCTTTATTATCTGTTTGCATCAAATCTGCTCGTCCTCTCTATTACATCTCTGGCGGCATTTGTTATTTCCAGGCGGTATATCCGTTTCGCCGGTTTTTTTTATGTACTGTTTTTAGCCGGGTTGTTTCTTCCAGAGCCGCTCATTCCTCAGTTTATTCTGATGAATAAACTCGGACTCTATAACAATCCCATTGGATATATACTGACCAGGACTAATCCGGGAATCGTCATGCTTCTCATGGTCGGTTATTATCGTACTCTCCCAAAGACTTTTGATGAAGCAGCCGTTCTTGACGGATGTGGAGTTATGCGCTATTTGGCTTTTTTCATTTTGCCCATGAGCAAACCTGTATTTGCCAGTGCTGCGATACTCTTCTCTGTTGGAGTCTGGAATGATATTATCGGTACGACTGTATTTCTTACCAGTCCCCGATATTATCCGGTCATTCGAGCTTTATTTGCTTTTGTCGGTCAATATGGAACAGACTGGCCACCTCTTGCGGCTGCCGTTTTTATTGTTGCCACCCCATTAATTATTATCTTTCTCTTTTTTCAGAAATACATAATAAGTGGAATGGTTTCTGGCGGAGTAAAAGGATAGTTATTTTACAGATCCGGATGTACAATCAATGTGATTCAATACATCCGGATTTTCAGGGGAGATTATGCAGCAGAATAAAGTTAATGAGATCAATACGACCCGGGTTCTCCAGAGTATATGGAGGTCTTCGGGAATCAGTCGGGCTGATCTTTCAAGAGAACTGGGGCTTGTCAAATCGACAGTGACAAGAATCGTCAACTCTCTACTGAATAAAAATATTCTGGTGGAAACTCCCGATGAGGCACTTTTTTCCGGAGTCGGTCGTAAACCTCTGTGTCTGAAAATAAATCGAGAGTATGGATATATTCTCGGTTTGGAAATTCAGACAGATTTTTATAATGCTGTAGCAGTTAATCTGAAAGGAGAAATCCTGTTCAGTAAAACAAGTATTATGGATCTTTCAGCTGAATCCCCCATAGAAGCTTTTTTTAAAATACTCAAAAAAATAAACGAAAAGCTCGATAGTATCTCCATTCCTCTCATGGGAATCGGTGTTGCTTTTGCCGGAATCATTGACCAGGATAATGGAATCATTCATCAGTCAAATCCCTTCAACAAATTCGACCCTGTTTATTTCATAGAAGGCGTTCAGCCAAAAGTCGATGTTCCTGTTATTGTATCCAATGATGCAAACTGCTGTTGCTCCGGTGAGCTAATATTCAGGAAAAGTGCTCATCCGAAGAATTTTCTTTTCGTTTTGGGGGAATTCAGAATCGGAGAGTCAGATAACAACAGCTACTGGGGTATTGCTGTGGGGATGGGATTTGTTATTAATGGAAAAGTGTACAGTGGTTCAACCGGATCAGCCGGGGAATTCCAGAGTATTTTGTGGAAAAAAGGCAATGAGGGACAGCTCTCTTTAACAAATGAAGAAGCTCTTAAAATAACAAAAGACAAAAAAATCATGAAGAAAGCTTTTCAGGAACTCAGCAGTCATATTGCCTTCCTGGTGAACACTCTTAATTTGTCAAATATCATCATAGGTGGTGAAATCGTCGAATATAAAGAGATGCTGAAACCCATACTGGAAGAGGAGATTCAGAATAACTGGTCCTATCCCAGCAAAGTGAATTTTACAATCGATTTTTCCTCTCAGGGGAAATTTGCAGTTGCCTATGGCGCTGCCGGAATGATTCTGGAAAAAATATTCTCTATCCCCGAAATCTCTTTAGGTACAATAAACAATCATCATCACAGAGTGTCCCTTATCGATTAAGACAAAAATCAAATTAGAGAATAGCTCTGTACATAGAGATAAAAAAACCCCGACATTCGCCGGGGTGTACAAATAAATAGAAAATATTATTATTCAGCAGCTTTTGATGCCTTGATAATATCCTGTGCATTTTTTCCTGTCACGGGATCATAATGACTGAATTCAACTTCAAAGGCACCGGTTCCCGAAGTAATGGATCTAAGATCTATGGAGTATCTCATCAGTTCACCCTGGGGGACCTGAGCCTTAATAGCCTGAATACTGCCTCCTATACTGTCCTGATCCGTCACCTTGCCTCGTTTTGTAGAAAGGTCGGATAGTACATCGCCAAGATACTGATCACTGACAAATACTGTAAGATTCATAACCGGTTCAAGCAATGTGGGACTACATTTCTCAAAAGCTGTTTTCAGCGCATTTTTCCCTGCCAGTTTGAAAGCCATTTCTGAAGAGTCTACATCGTGCTCTTTACCGTCAAAAACAGTAACACCCACATCAACCATGGGGTATCCCGCCAGGAATCCCTCTTCCATCGCTTCCCGAAGACCCTTTTCGATTCCAGGCATATAACCTTTACTGATTGATCCACCTTTTATCTCGTTCTCCATTACAAAGTATTCCCCTCTTGGCAGAGGTTTGACTCTTATGGCCACTCTACCATATTGTCCATGACCACCGGACTGTTTTTTATGGGTATATTCTGCTTCAGCTGGTTTTGTAATGGTTTCCCGATAGGGAACCCGTGGGACTTTTCTGTTTACATTAATTTTATAGTTTTTCAGGATTTTATCCAGGATGATGGAAATGTGCTGCTCCCCCATACCGGAGATAACAGTTTCTTTTGTTTCATCATTATAGTTTATTGTAAAAGTCAGATCTTCTTCCGCTACTTTGTGAAGAAGCTGAGACAGTTTATCTTCATCCTTCTGATTTTCTGCTGTAATAGCCAGAGAGTGAACAGGGTTGGGAAGCTTCAGGGGCTCAAAGTGAATAACATTCCCAGGCATACACAGTGTATCGTTTGTTCTGAAATTATCTTTCTTAGTTATAACTCCAATATCACCGGCGCATATTTCCTGCACTTCTTTCAGGTTTTTACCCTGGCAAAGGAACAGTTTTCCTATTCTCTCCTTGCTTTCTTCCCTGGCATGATAGACTTCCATATTCTGGGTCAGGCATCCGGTAATAACTTTAATGTAGGACATTTTTCCGGAAAATTTGTCTATAGAGGTCTTGAAAATCAGACCGGAGAATTCGTCGTCCTTCTTGATCATGACAGATTTTTCACCACTGACACAAGGCTCTTCCACTCGCCCCGGTGCTGGTGCATCATAAATAATAAAATTCATTAATGGTGTGATACCTGAATTCTCCAGAGCACTTCCGCAGAAGAGGGGGGTAAATCTGTTATCAAATAGACCTTCCCTTAGCCCTTTTATCGCATCATCGAGAGACAATGTTCCCTCTTCAAAATACTTTTCGGTCAGCTCATCATCACCTTCAGCAGCCATTTCTATCATCTTCAGATGATACTCTTCGGCTATTTCTTTATATTTGTCTGGTATCTCTATGGCATTTTCCTCTTTCCCATCACCTGATTTCAGATAGGCTTTCATTGTCAGGAGGTTGATTACACCCTGATATTCTTCAGCCTGTCCCATAGGAATGGTTATAGGAATTGCGGTTCTACCGATATCTTCAATTTCCTGAACTATTTTATAGAAATCCGCCCTGGTCTTTTCCATTTTGTTGACAAAAACGATTCTGGGCATATCTCTATCATCTAATCTACGTCTTAATTTAACAGTTTCAATCTGAATTCCCGAGCGTGCTCCAATGAGTACAACGGCAGCTTCAGCAGCACGGAAGGAGGAAACCACTTCTCCTACAAAGTCTGAAGATCCCGGTGTATCAAAGATATTAATCTTTGTATCTTTCCACATGACATTGGACAATGTGGAATGAATTGAAATTTTTCTTTCAATTTCTTCTTCTGTAAAGTCGCTGACTGTGCGGCCTGAATCCACGGTTTCAGCTTTGCTGATTATTTTACCGTTATAGAGAATCTGTTCTACTAAAGTCGTTTTACCTGTTTCTCCATGGCCGCAAATCGCAATGTTTCGGATACTTTCGGTGGTAAGTCCCATCCTATGTTCCTCCCTTTCTAAATGTATTCTTTTAACAATGTTAGACCCGTAACATACATAGGTCAAACAAAAAAAAAGCCCCCTTTCGGGAGCCTTGAAAACATTCGATGGTTTATTAGCTTTCTTTTTTTGCAAAGTGTGAAAATTCCATAGCAAAGGTACCCCTTCCCTGAGTTTGACTGCGCAGTGAAGTTGTATAACCGAACATTTTCACTAAAGGAGCCTGGGATATTACCATTTCGAATGCAGGTCTTGACTCGATGCTGGTAACAAGACCGCCTCTCTGAGTAAGTGAACTTATAACTTCTCCTACATAATCAACAGGACACATGACATCGACATCCATTATTGGTTCGAGCAGAACAGGTGATGCTTTTCGACAGGCATTATCAAAACCCAGAGCAGCAACTGTCTGAAATCCCAGTTCGCTGGCAGTCATTTCGTTGTATTTGGCCGCTACAAGAGTCACACCTATATCAATTGTTTCGTAGCCCATAAGAGTTCCCGAAGTCATGGACGATATAATTCCCGCTTCAACAGCTTTCTGAAATTCTTCAGGAAGCTCATTCTTTTTCAGTTCACTGGTAAATCTGTTTCCAGTTCCCCTCTTTACAGGTTCAAGTTTTATTGTTATTTCCGCAGTGTGTTCTTTTCCTCCAAGAACTTTGCTGAAGGATTCTGTATGTGTTACAGTCTCGGTTATTGATTCTCGATAGGTGACTTGAGGTTTCCCTATGTTGGCGGCCACTTTATACTCATTTAAGACTCTGGTCACCAGAACATCGAGGTGTAACTCTCCCATTCCGGAGATTATCAGTTGTCCTGTTTCGTCATTTTCCTTTGCCGTAAATGTGGGATCTTCCATTTTCAGGCTGTCCAGCGCTGCTTTAAGTTTTTCCTGGTCGCTGATGGTCTTAGGCTCAATGGCTACAGAGATCACCGGGGCGGGAAATTCCATATTCTCCAGTAAAATCGGGAATCCCTCAGATCCGATAGTGTCTCCTGTCTGAGCGCTCTTCAGCCCTATTATGACCGCTATATCACCGGCATGCACGGAAGATATCTGTTCGTGCGTATTGGAATGCATTCTCAAAAGACGGTTGACTCGTTCCCGTTTCTTCTTGCTGATATTCATAATCGCTGTTCCCGATTTGAGCACTCCCGAATAGACTCGGACAAAGCAGAGGGGGCCGGCTTCCTTATCCTGCTGAATCTTGAAAATGAGACCGGCCAGAGGACCTTCTTCGTCTCTTGCTAATTCGATATCAGTATCTTTTTTGGAATGATGGCATTTTATCGGAGGCAGGTCATCGGGAGCCGGAAGATAATTGACTACTCCGTCCAATAGGGGTTGAACTCCTTTATTTTTCAGGGAAGAACCGGTTAAGACCGGGATGATGTTTCTATTTATTGTTTCCTGGCGGATCACCTTTTCAAGAAGATCCAGAGGAACTTCTTTTCCTTCAAGAAATAATTCTGTTATTTCATCAGAATAGGCTGACAGGGAATCTATCATCTTTTCACGCCATTCTTCAGCTAATTCTAATCGTTCCGGGACAATCTGGGATAAGGTATAAGATTCTCCTGAATCGTCCTGGTTCCAGCGGATTTCTTTCATCTGAAGAAGGTCAATATTGCCCTCATATGAGGTTTCGGATCCTATAGGTAGAGCCAGGGGTACAGTATTGGCTTTGAGTTTTTCTTCCAGTTCCTTAATCACTTCAAAGAAATCAGCCCCTGTCCTGTCCATTTTATTTATATAGGCAATCCGGGGGACTTTATATTTATCAGCCTGGTGCCAGACTGTCTCTGATTGAGGCTCGACACCTCCAACAGCACAGAATACGGCAATAGCTCCATCGAGTACTCTCAATGATCTCTCAACTTCAGCCGTAAAATCAACGTGACCCGGTGTATCGATTATATTGATCTGTTTTTCTTTCCAGTAACAGGTCGTAGCGGCGGACACAATTGTTATTCCTCTGTTTTGTTCCTGCTCCATCCAGTCCATGGTGGCATTGCCATTATCAACTTCACCTATGCGGTGATTTTCTCCTGTATAATAGAGGATTCTTTCGGTTGTTGTTGTCTTTCCCGCATCGATGTGGGCCATTATCCCGATGTTACGCATATTTTTTTGTGACATTTTCGCCTCTCCTGTAAATCAACTGAAAATATAACATAAAAAATCAGTAGATTTCAATCTCCTTATAGGGGAATGAAATTGAAAATAATGAGGGAAAGACAAATCATACTGATTTTTATTACACTTCGTCAAATATTGGCCGATATTAAAAAAATACGCACTATGTAGCGTTGTTGTACTTGAAGATGCGCTATATGTAGTATATTCTTTTTGAGAATATGAATAATTCACAGGAGATGTTTTGATGTCAGAGTACAAATGGATGCAGAAATTGAGTAAAGAGATTTTTGAAAAAAAATATATTCTCAATGGTGAATCCGGACCGGAAGAAGTGTTTATGAAAATCAGCCAGGAAATAGCCTCGGTTGAAAATAATGATATAAGAAAAAAAATAGAAAAGGATTTTTTCGAAGTTTTGTCCAGCGGGAAATTAATTCCTGCCGGAAGAATCCTGGCCAATGCCAGACCGCAAAGCGATATGAAAAATTACAATAACTGTTTTACTATCGATATCGAGGATTCTATGGAGGGGATTTATGAATCTCTGAAAGAAGATGCTCTTATATCGAAAATGGGCGGTGGTGTCGGGTTTGACATTTCCAGTCTCAGGCCGAAAGGGGAATCTCTTTCCGGCGGAGGGGAATCTTCAGGAGTTATTTCGTTCCTGAAAATATTTGATCAGTCGGCTAAAACCATTATGACCGGCGGACACAGACGTTCCGCTCATATCGCTCTGCTAGATGTGTCTCATCCCGATATTGAAGATTTTATTACAGTAAAACAGGGTGAAAAAAATGGAGAGCTGACTCAATTCAATATATCAGTAAAAATATCTGATGATTTTATACGGGCCGTAGAGAATGATGCGGACTGGGATCTGGTCTTCAAAGGAAAAGTTTATAAAACTGTTAAAGCCGTCTATTTGTATAATCTCATTGCAAAAAATGCTTACACTCATAATGAACCTGGAATTTTCAATTCCGATGCTGTGTCCAAGTACAATAACGGATACTGGGCTTTTAAGATGGATAGAGTAAATCCCTGTGGAGAACTGGTTATGCCTCCCTATTCACTCTGCTGTCTCTCTGCGGTAAATCTTTCCAGGTTTATCTCGGATCCTTTCACAGATACGGCCTCCTTCGATTTTGATGAATACAGGTCTGTCATTAAAACCGGTATAAGGTTTCTCGACAATGTTCTGGATACAACTGATTATCCCCTCCAGAAAATTAGAGATTTTTCAAGACAATGGAGAAGGGTCGGATTGGGATTTACAGGTCTAGGTGATGCCATGGCTATGATGAAGATTGTCTATGGTTCCGATGAATCTGTCACTTTTGCCGGAAAAATTGCCAGAATCCTCAGAGATGCCTCCTATGAAGCTTCTGTGGATCTGGCTATTGAAAAAGGACCTTTTCCCGCCTGTGATAATGAGAAACTGGCAGAAGCCGAGTTTATTAAAGGCCTTGGGTCTGAATTGCAGAAAAAAATCAGGACTCATGGAATGAGAAATATCCAACTCAATACAGTCGCTCCCACAGGAACGACCTCTCTGTCGGTTGGACAGAATTGTTCGTCCGGCATCGAACCTGTTTTTGCCCTGCAGTATGATAGAAAAGTCCGGACCGGAATTGATGAAAGTACAGTTTCGGAAACAGTATATGATTATGCCTGGTTGTTATACAAAGAAATATACGGCGAGACAGAAGATGCTCCCGGGTATTTTGTCACCACAGCCGATATCGATGCCTATAAAGCCATCGATGTTCAAGCCGCTGTTCAGCAGTATATTGACCACAGTATTTCAAAAACTCTCAATCTGGCGCCGGGAACCAGTTTTGATGAATATAGAAATCTCTTTATGTACGCCTACAAGAAAGGATTGAAGGGATTTACCACATTTAATCCCGACGGAAGCATGAAAGGGATTCTCGAATATAGTGAAAAGGCGGAACAGGAAACAGTCGTTCGCCATC
>JAEINM010000027.1 GCA_016342385.1 Spirochaetaceae bacterium
TTTTTTAGATGCATTTAAATCTCTAGGACTTAAGAAACCTTCCACACTCAGTACACCATTGCCCGGGTTGAGAATATTTGAATTTAACTCCTTTATATTCTACTCCAACTAATTTTACTTCCTGTGTGAGATTACCATCACAAACTGGACATGATCTTAATTCTTGCTGATTCATTTAGGAACTCCTTACTTTTTTACAATTCCTTACAAGAAATGATGATTGTTTTATCTGTTATCTGAATTTTGTAATAAATCCGAATCCCCTTGTATTCGGTTCTTTATACATCCTGCATTCTAGTAGGATACTTTTCAGACCCCATAGTCTTATAAAAATCACTTTCAATGAGATTTAGGCCTATTTTTATTATGTCATCAACATTGAAACCGATAGCAATACTACTTACTCATGCGGAGTGAGTAACAAAATAATTTCTTAACTGATGACTTCCTTTCACTGCTTTAATTTTTTAGATTATTTTATTTGTTTTCAGCTCTAGCAGGAAACTCTCTAAATAATTGTTGTCTTTAGCAAAATACCTTGTTAATAATTCCCCATTAGTCAGTACAAAAGTTATTATTGTCAGATTTTTCTTATTGTTCTCTATTGTAGCTTTCTTAATATTTTTTAATGGAATAAAGCTGAAGATCTGATCATAACTCACATTTTTCTTCATCAGTATCATGGGATTTTCCTGAACACAGACTAATTCATCGGAACAGAGGATTAAAAGATGATTTGATATATAACGTCTGAACAGTTTCATTTTAAAAAACGGAAGTTTAAAATAACTAACACATTGCTGTGGCTGGAACAATATTCTCTTTATGGTCCTCTCCTTTACGTAAGGACTTGCCAGATTATTTCTGAATTTCAGATTATTTTTAAGATTTTCATCTTCAATTTCCAGATTCCGATTGTCCCTCTGAGATCTTTTCTCCCCAACAGGATTTCTAAACTGATCTATAACAGGATTAAAAAGATGTTTCATCCTGCTGTTAAAATGGAAAGAATAGCTCTTCTTCTCTCCTGTAATAGAAATATATGAAAAAAGAAGGACTGTTGCTGAGACAAGATACATGAAATCCTTTTTTTCAAATATAATGGATTTAATCTTAGGGCCGAGTTTTTCCAGGATATGGAGAGTTTCTCCGGATGAAATGATTAAGAATCCTTTTCTTTTAAAAAATCCGTAATTTTCATCGGGGATATGGATCGTATAGGGAAATGAACCGGAGTATGAGGGGAAATAGGGTACATATGCATGGGGTATCAGATCTGCTGACGGAATGACAACAGGCCATGTATTCATGCTGTCCTGGAAATGGCTATACCGTTCCAATGAAGTTTCATTAAATCCAGGAAAGATCTGCTGCTTTGGTTGTTCTATTATTTTTTCAAAAAAGTAGTCCCGGTTTGTCATAATTTCATTATTTGAAACGATTTGATCCCCATTTAATATGACGTCCTCGTCAAATATTATGTCGTCTTTTGCGCTGTGTACATTTGATAATTGTTTTAATACCTGAAGTTGTGTATTCAATGAATAGTTCTCTTTTTCAAATAATCTGAGATACTTTTCAAGCAGTGTTTTCTGTTTCCCCAGAGCTGTTATCTCTTTATCAAGGGAATTGATTCTTCGTCGGAATAGGGGGATGGTAGATTCATTTTCCGGAGAATTGAATATTTTCTGAATTTCTTTGATACTGAGACCGAGCTGCCGGAGTATCAGAATCTGTTCGAGCCGGAATAATTCCTCTTGTATATATGTTCTGGAGCCACTGGTTTTCTCCCGGCAGCTACCGAGGAGTCCTATCTCTTCATAATAGTGCAAAGTTCTGTAAGTAATCTGATATTGCCGGGCAATATCGGCGATTTTATAGAGCTCAGACATGTTGTCTCCTTCAATTGTGCTTCATTCAACCATCTACAGACATCTGGTGATATTATAACCTAGAATTCAGGTCAACATTATTTTTGTTTTCAATTCTGATAGAAAAGAATCGAGAAACTGATTATAGTCATTTCATTATTTGATACATTCATTCCGTACATAATTATCAATCTCCTTAGAAGTGTAATATTCTGAAGTTATACATGCTTACGTAAGGGAAGAAGCAAGAAAAAAAGTACTAAGATCGAGCATAATGATTATTTTTCTCTTATTGCTGTATATATGCATGCTTTTCAATTTGGAAAACAGCCTGTTTATATCTTTTTTAATAAGGTATCCTGTAGTCAGTTACCCATTAATATCAGATTATTGAATATCAGGAGAAAAGGGGAATGCAACAAAGGGAAATCCAGTCTCATAATGACAGAAGTGCCATCAGCTCCACATTCAATAAAACCACTCCTCCGATACAATCTTACAGCGGGATTCCCCGTTTTTCTTTCAAAACATATCCTTCCAAAAGGTGAAATCTTTATATGACTATAAACTGATATTCAATCGGAACAAATGTAAAAGTTAATTATAACAGTTTTATTTCAGAATCAGAATACCCTACTTCACTGCCCGGATAATAGAGAACTTCTTATTGGATTTAATAACCTGAGCTTTGGAAAAAATCTTTGACAGTTGATTCTCGTATCCCAGGTGTCTGTTGGCGACGACAAAGAGTTCTCCGCGCTCTTTTAATACCTGCGCACTTTCCCTGAACATCTTTAAGGCCGTGGCTGTGGAGATACTGTAATTGCTGTGAAAAGGGGGATTGCAGAGAACCAGATCTGCCCACTCTTTATCTACACCCTCAAGGACATCTGTGACCTTAAAGTCTACTCTATTTGTATAGGAAGATTTCAACAGAGATTCCTTCGCCGATTTTACTGCCAGCCACGATTCATCGACACAGAGGATTTCCGCTTCAGGCCATTTGGAAGCAGCCTTTAAAGCCAGAATGCCATCTCCGCAGGCGAGGTCCACAACATGTTTATGATTGGCCACAAAAGGGAAATTGTCCACCAGAAATGCCGTTCCCGGATCCAACCTTCCATGAGCGAAAAGATTGGGATAGTTAATAATCTTATAGGGTTCATTCAGGGGAGTGTATTCAACGGGGAACTGATTGATGGCCTCTTTTTTTCCATCCGTTTTCCCCTGAACCAGCCGGGATTTTTTCCAGGCAAGTGATGTCTTCGCATTGTTGAGATAATGCTCATAGAGAGCCACAGTTGAACTGTGAATATTTTTCGACATATCAGCGGCGAGAACATCAACACCTTCAGGGATTTGTTCCGCCACCAGTTGAAGCTGATATTCCAGATAATTCAGACTCTTGGGATTTTTCATTATGACTAAACTGATGTTTTCAGGCAGCTTTTCATCGGGGTGGATAAAACGGATCAGATCAGCTGAAATCTTATTGTTTTCCAGATTTTTGCGGCACTCTTTTTCAGAGCAGTAGGAATCATTGTAGTGATAGATGGAAAATTGACCCGACAAAGCGGCTGTCAGAGCACCATAAGCATCATTCATAATCAGGATTTGACTCTTTTCAGGAATATCATAATCCTTAAGAGTGTCCAGAATATACAAATCGGCACTGCTCCATGCCTGTAGAGACCGGTTATTCTCGTCAATGTCTCTATCTAAAATAAAAGTACCGTAAGGTGTTTCGAATTTATTAATCATTATCATCCTTTAAATCGCAGATCTGCAATCTCTTTTATGTCATTTATCCCCTCTATTAAAGGAGAAAAGAGATCCGGCTCGCTCTTTATAAGATCATCTATTTCGGAAACCGATTCCATAAATACAAGCTGATACTTCTTAAAGGCGAATTTCCGGAGAACCAGAAGCAGTCTTTTATAGTATTTCCCCCGTCTTTTCATATCTTCTGTTTTCCGGATTAAATCAATTATGACATGGACTTCCTCCCGGTTATCACAGCAGAGGGCATTTTCAAGTTTTTTAAAAGTTACACTGAGTTCTTCATCGCTGAGGTGTTCCAGAGAAAGGGGCATTTCACTGAACATATAAAAATCAGGAGTCTTAAGAGAAACGGTCTTCTCTCTATGGGAGAAAATCTCAACAGTATTCTCTGTATGATGAAAACTGCTTTTCAGTTTTTCCGGACTATAGGGCCTTCTGAGAAGTGTTACAAGCTTTCGTTCCAGAAGAAATCTCTCAACTTTCTTTCTATCGGATTTTCCCGGTTTTTCTTTTCTATTGAGAACCAAGAGGAGCTCCATATTGTAATTCTGCCTGCTCAGACTCTGCTTTCCTCCCCTGTAGAGAATATAGTCCCGGCAATACAATTCCGTTTTCCCCTGGCCCTCCATAATATCGTATAGCTGTGCAAATGGTATAATACCCTCAGTATTGTAACTGAGAAGCACATGATCAGAATCAATAGAATCGAGTAGATGGGAAAAAGCCCCGGGGGCATCTTTTTTATAGCAGAAGGGACTTCTGGTATTTATCCAGTCTTTTCTTATTCCGGCTTTTTCCCGATACCGGCCATCCTCTTTTCGTTCAAAAGAAACATCGGGCTTGTCCCAGAGCGCAACTGTATTGAGCATAAAATAGTTACTACCGTACTGGTGCCCATTATAAGGTGGATCGAGGTAACAGATATGGGAACTGTGTTTTGACACAAATTCCGCTGCATCGAGATTCTCGACGACAAAGGTGGCGTCTGAATCTATCAGGTGGGGAATCTCCATTGCCATTGGAGCCATAATTCTGGTCAGAGCATCTTTCCCGTGGCCCCCGAATCCCTTGTGACAGGCTTTAAAAACACCTGAAGTATTGGCATGTGTTGAAACTTCATACAGAAGACTGGACAATAAAATGGTTTTCTCTTTAACAGCCTGTTCATCCAGATCCCATCCGGGGTAGATGTCTTCAATAAATGTCCTTGCTCTATCGATAAACAAGGCATTCTCCCGTGTATAGAAGAGCCTTTCGGTCAAATAATCTGCTTGTTCTGTATTTTCCGGTGCATAGTGAAGGCTGATATAGGGATCAGCAACAGATCCATCGAGATTATTGATTTCCTGAAAAACCTTTTCAATCCCGCCTTTTGAGAGGAACAGAGACTTTAATTCTCTCCGGTTAATCCCGATATAGCAGCTGTTGACAATTTTTGAATAGGGCTCCCAGTCATTGGTGTTAACATGGTAATTCATGCTCTTGGCCAGACGGGCAACAGCACCACTGCCGGCAAAGGGATCAGAGAAAACAGTCTTCCCTTCTTTGCTCTCCAGGTCACTGAAAACCGTACCTAAAAACCCGAGAAGAGAACGTTTATTGCCTATATAGGCTATGAGCTGCTTCGTGAGAAAGGGATTGTTATCCTTTTCCTCACTGACGGGAATACGATGCCACATGTTTTTGAGTTTCAAATACTTCTACCACAGATAATTCGGCAGGTTTGATGTTTAGCTCTTTCTCCATTTCAATAAAAATATATTCTGCTATTCTCTCTGCGCTGGGATTACCATCGGAGAAAAATGACAGGTCGTTCAAATTTGTATGATCGATTTTCTTAAAAACAATTTTCAAAGCACTTTTTAAAATTCCGAAATCGCACAGCATTCCGCCCTCATCGAGAATTGAGCCTTTAACTGTGACTCTTACTCTATAATTATGACCGTGAAGATTTTCACATTTTCCGTGAAAATTCTCCAAAAAATGGGCCGCGGCGAACCACTCTTCCACCCGGGCTGTATACATATAAGATTCCTCTCTTGCAGAAAATTTATACTATTGATACCATATGCTCATGAAAAATAAAAGATTATCAGACCTTTTAAGCGGTATAAATGCAATAAAAAAAACCGGCTCCAACGACCGGGAGATAACATCCCTAGTTTATGATTCCAGAGAAGTGGAAAATGGTTCTCTTTTTTTTGCCCTTAAAGGGATTCATACCGATGGTCATAAATATATAAATCAGGTCATAGAATCGGGAGCTGTAGTCATTATACATTCAGATGATCTTGAAGAATATAGGGATGATGTTGATTATGTAAAAGTAGAGGATTGCAGGAAAGCTATGTCTCCCATTTCTTCAGCTTATTTTGACTTCCCTTCTAAAAAATTGAAGATAATCGGTGTTACCGGGACAGATGGTAAAAGTACGACTGTATCTATGATCCATCAGTTACTTGAATTATGCGGAAAAGAAGCAGGATTCATATCTACAGTGAATTATAAAACCGGGAATAATACGGCAAAAAGCCCAATTAGGCAATCAACACCCGAAGCTCCGACAATACACAAACTACTGGCAGAGATGATCCACAACGGCAAAGAATATGCCGTTGTGGAATCTACGTCCCATGGTTTATCTGATAAGACGAGCCGTCTTAAAGATGTGGATTTCAATGGTGCCGTCCTGACAAATGTAACTCATGAACACTTGGAATTTCACGGAACAATCGAACAATACCGCAATGACAAAGCCAATCTTTTCAGAATGGCCGGAGATTTTGCCATCATCAACTTTGATGACGAGAACCACCGTCTCTTTGAAGATGCTGCAGATTCCTGTAAAAAAATATCCTATAGTACAATGAATAAAGACTGTAATTTATATGCTTATAATGCGGTAAGCGACTCTAAAGGAACAAATTTTGACCTTCTGTATAATAGCGGGAAGTACTCCATCAGGTTAAATGTCCCGGGGCTGATCAACGTTGAAAACATAATGGCATCTCTCGCGGCTGTACATGAAGTGTCAAAAGTGAGTATTCGTGAAATTATTAACGTGATCCCAGATGTACAAAGTGTGAAAGGAAGAATGGCTCTGATTAAAGGAAGCCAGCCATTTGATGTCTATGTAGATTATGCCCATACTCCCGGATCATATAAAAAAGTTTTTCCCCTTTTTCGTAAAGCCGCAGCCAAAAGACTAATTACACTCTTTGGTTCAGGTGGGGAAAGAGATAGGGAAAAAAGACCCGTACAAGGGGAGATTGCCGACTTGTACAGTGATATAATAATTCTGACCGACGAAGATCCCAGGCTGGAAGACAGTATGTCGATAATTGAAGATATAGCAAAAGGGATAAAAAATAAAACAAGGAATAAAGATCTCTTTCTGATCAGAGACAGAACGGCAGCCATAACAAAGGCCATTGAAATAGCAGAGCCGGGCGATATGGTTATCAGCCTGGGGAAGGGTCATGAATCCAGTATTGAATGTGCTGACGGTCATCACCCCTGGGATGAAATATCTGTAGTAGAATCGGTTCTCCATAAAATGGGATACAAATAAGAACAGGTCAAGGTCGTTGATTTTATTGTATCATCTATAATTTTACTTGACCAATCTTAGATCGGGAATATAATCATAATTTGTTGATTTTAAAACCAACCTGATCAGTAATCTTTATACAAGGAGTGAATACTGCGCTTTTACCGGGGAAATTACGGCAACAGCGAATGGGGATTCAATATATGGCAGTTAAAATTACAAAAGTGATAAACACTTCTAATGTACTCAAAACAATCTGGAATAATAAGGGTATTAGCAGAATAGATATTGCGAAAAAGCTAAAACTCGATAAATCTACAGTGACTGTTATTGTCAATAATCTGATTGACAAAAATTACGTCATAGAAATTGAAGAAGGTGAAGCAGGACCAAAGGGTGGACGGAAACCGGTCAAACTGAAAATCAACAAAACTTTTGGTTCTGTGGCGGGAATTGAAATACACCCCGGTTTCTGTCAGGCTGTCCTCATTGATCTGGAAGGCAATGTAATTAATTCAGTTTTTAGAAAAAAAACCATTAATCAGGAGAACTTTTATTCTAATTACATGGAGATAATTAATGATTTATGTCATTCTGAAACAAAAAGCCCTCCTCTAATCGGAGCGGGAATCGGAACAGCAGGAATTGTGGATTCCCTGACGGGTACAATCATGCAGTCCATTCCCTTGAATATTGAAAATTTCCCCCTACAGTCACTATTTGAAGAAAAACAGAATATCCCTATTAGTGTGGAAAATGATGCCAATGCCTGTTGCTGGGGAGAAATGGTATTTCACAAGGGAAACTCTTTGAAAAATTTTCTCTTCGTACTCGTTGAATTTCACGACAGCTCCCGACTGACTGATATTTCGAGTCCTGTCATATCTGTGGGGATAGGATTTGTCTTCAATGGAAAACTTCACTATGGACAGAATCACTCTGCCGGGGAATTCCGCAGTATAAATGGATCGAATCTAAATAGAAGCCAGTTTTCCCTAAAAGACGAGGAGACATTCAGGGTGGAAGAAGATGAAGAAGTCTTTGACAAATTCGCACTGGAGTTATCCAACCATCTTGCTTTTCTAGTGAATACTTTAAATCTCAATCATATATTTCTCGGTGGAGATATTGAAAAACATAAAGATCGTTTTACCCCGATCCTGAAACAGAGCATACAGAAAAACTGGCCATATAAAGAAGTTGATAAATGTGAAATCCATTATTCCTCTTTTGGTAAATCGGCTGTCGCATACGGGGCTGCCGGAATGATGCTGAACAGATTATTCATGAACAGAAAGCTGATTTTAGATCTCTACAAGTAAAGGATTCCGCTGCAGGACTTCATGTGTCCCGTTTATTAGGACTTCCCGAAGAAGTACCCGATAATCATACCGACAATTGTTCCGGCAAAGACCTGGGGGTACGTGTGACCCAGGAGTGTTTTCAGTGCTTTTTCATTCTTCCCCTGCTCGATAAGATGAGATAATTCAGTGACGAGATTATTGAGGATTTCTGCATGTTTTCCTGCTGCCCGGCGAACACCCGTTGCATCATGTACGACAATGATTCCAAATACGATACATATAGCAAAATAAGGACTGGAAAGGCCATAGAGCATACCACAGGTTGTGGTTAAAGCGGCGACCGTGGCAGAATGGCTCGAGGGCATTCCTCCAGTTTCTTTAATTCTCTTAAAATCCAGCCGTCTTTCAAAAATAAGTATTAAGATTACTTTCAGAATCTGAGCAATAGTCATTCCCCAGAAAGCCGACCAAAACATTTTGTTAGCAAATAAATCCATATGAAAGCATATTATCAGATAAATTAAAAATTTCATAGTAGAATGCAGATCGCGATCTGCCCCTGCGGTCTTCCCCTGCGATTTTCCCCTGCAACGACTTGCTCCCTTTCCCCGGATATGATAAAAATTAATCCATATGAAAAAAGAATTGATCCTCATATTCGGAGGGAGAAGCGGGGAACATGAAGTCTCTCTCCGTTCAGCCGCATCTGTTTATAATCACCTCGATAGAAACAGGTACAATATAACACTTGTGGGAATTGCAAAAACTGGGATCTGGTATGTACAGGACAATCCGGAAAATCTTCCCGATTCACTAAAAATCCACTGTTCCGAAGAGAGAAAAACAGCCATTTTACCTATGGCCGGCTTCCTCTATAAGGGCAAAGTGATTAGAGCGGATGTAGTTTTTCCACTTATCCACGGAACTTTCGGGGAAGATGGAACGCTCCAGGGACTGCTTGAGATGAGTGGATTCCCCTACGTGGGGGCTACAGTCGGCGGAAGCTATATGGGTATGGACAAAGATATAGCGAAAACAATCTGGAAAAGCCGCGAAATTGATATTGTCCCCTTTTTCACAGTCACAAAAGAACAATATAAGGGCAGCGAAATAGAAAAAATCAATAGAGACCTGCTCAATCAATACGGATTACCTCTATTTGTCAAACCTTCAATGGCAGGTTCTTCCGTTGGCGTATCAAAAGTTGTCAAAGAGGAAGAGATAAGCGCAGCCATAAAAGAGGCTCTTACTTTTGACACTAAGGCAATGATTGAACCGGCCATAAATGGCAAGGAAGTGGAATGCTCTGTTATTGGAAATTATATAACAGAATCATTCCCTCCGGGAGAAATTGCCCCGACCCATGAATTCTATGATTATGAAGCAAAATATATTGATCCTGATGGAGCCGGACTGATAATACCGGCAGAAATTGAAGAAGCGCAATCTCAAAAGCTCAGAGTTATCGCTGAAAAAGCATACAGTGCCCTGGGATTGAGAGGGTTTGCCAGAGTGGATTTTTTCATAGAAGAGAAAAGTGACCGGATTCTTCTCAACGAAGTCAACACCATACCGGGTTTTACCAATATCAGTATGTTTTCCAAAATGTGCGAAGTGGGTGGTCTACCCTACAGCAAACTGCTCGATCGCCTGGTAACGCTGGCGGAAGAACAGTTTGCCGAGCGTAGTGCTATCAAATTTACTTATGAATAGAAAGAGAAAGGGTGAATTGTAGAGGCCCGGTAACCTGCCCCCTACAATAATTAAAATTTATAATTATACGCCAGAGCTATCCTGTTGAATTTCACGTAAGTATCTTCATAGGAGCGATTCTGATAAAACTGATTAAAAATTGACTCATTAGTATAATCCAGTCCGGTCTGAAATTGGATGAGAACAGCCAGGCTGTTGTGTTCGTCAAATGTAAAGTTTCCCAGAGGACCGAATGTGACCTGAATAAAATCTGATCCCCAACCTCCATCAGCCATAGTTGAGATCTGATTGTCGGGACCTAGCAATTGAGACGTTTCGATAAGGAATCCAAGGGTATCGAGAGCTAAAGGCATTTGATATCCGAGAAAATACGAGCCTTCGAACTCCCATCCATTAAGATTCTCACCTCGATCGGCCAGCCATTGCCAGGGGGCTCCGTTCCCAGCTTCCTCTGTACTGAAGAAACTGTACAGGAATTTTGCATTAATCAGTGCCACAACATGGGTCCATTCTCCGGGAATGATAGCAGCCAGATCAAATTGAAGCGTCGCTGAGGACCACAATTCGGTCACGACACCAGGAAAAGATTTTTCACTGATATTTCCCCTGACATTATTTCCGATGCCATTGAAGACTTTGGCATTCCAGCCTGTTCCTATCATCCCTCCCATATCAAAATTCAAAAAAGCGATAGGAGTAATGGTGGCCGAAGCTTTGATATAGGCGGCAACAGGCGCAGCATAGAGATCAAATTTAAAATTGACATTGTTATCTGCGTTAAGGGCATTATCCCCCTGCAGAAAGGGGACTTTTATTCTGTGTTTCACATAAGCCTGCAACTCCACTGATCCCCATCCGGATCCAAGAGATCTTTCTTCAATAATCGCATAATCATTTAAAGCGGGAGAAAATGAATCGGAAGTTTCAACGGGAGTATAACTTACAGGGAGAAAACCTCCCTCCTGGCCATATCCGTCATTATTATCTAAGTAATAAGCGAATTCCACACCTAGAGAGGTTTCGTGTTCGACTCCTTCTCCAAAGAGAAAAGATGAAACTCCGGTCAGGAGAATTACAGGGACTATGATTCTGGATAATTTCATAAATACCTCATTTATTTTATTCCCTTTCATAATAATCAGCTTTTCTGATTTTTGAAAGGAAGAGATATAAATATAGAAGTCCCTCTATCATTTTTATCTGATTCTGCCGAAATAGATCCATTATGCAGCTTGATGATCTCCCTGCTGATGGATAATCCGAGCCCCGAACCGCCATGACTGCGATTTCTGGACTTATCCGTTCTATAGAAACGCTCGAATATCTTCTCAAGATCTTCTTCATCAATTCCCGAACCCGAATCTTTGACTATGACAGTGACTTCTTTTTCACCGACTACTGCCTGGATTTCTACAGTCCCCTCTTCCGGAGTATGACGAAAGGCATTGGACAGAACATTGGCAAAGACCTGTTTCAGTTTCTGGAAATCACCTTCTACGGGTGGCAGAACTGTTTCTATTGAATTGATCAGTGTAATTTTATCCTTAACCTCACCTGCTTTGAATATATTCAAAACCTTGTCGATGAGAGCATTGAGATCCAGTTCTTCAAGGTTTAAAGACATAGCCCCCGATTCCGCACTGGATAACTGCTGAAGCTCTTTTATCAAACGGGATAAGACCAGAGTTTCATCATAGATATTCTCAAGATGTTCTCTGTCCGGTTTATATACACCATCGAGAATCATTTCAAGATTTCCCTGAATCAAGCTGACAGGAGTTCTGAGTTCATGAGCCGAATCGGCTATAATCTGCTTCCTCCACTTGTCATTATTCTCCAGAGATTCTGCCATTTTATTAAATGAATTGGATAAATCAGCCAGTTCATCCCGCCCCTGGACAGCAACTCTTCGGGAAAAATCCCCTTTTTGAATAGTCGCCACGGCTGCAGTCATAGCAGAAACCGGTCGTGCCAGTCTTCCGGAAAAAAAATAAGAAAATACGATTGAGATCAGAAGGATAAACAGGGAAACAAATATAATTATGGCTGTCGTCCTATTCAGATAGCGTTCTTCCTTCTTATCCAGCCCCTGAACAATCATGGAACCGGCGAAGACATAGCCCACAACTTTATTATGGGCCATTATTTTTGTTCCTGAATCCAGAAGAGTTTTGTCCATATGCCTTTCCCGGAACATGGATCCCGGATCTGTATTCACTAGAATCTGTCCCTGAGTATCTGCTAAAATGACCTGGGGCATCATAATTCTCGCAGGGGGAATTCCAGGTTGATTATGGTTCATCATTCTTCTGTTCTGCCCCATATTAGGTGGTGCGAACTGCAGGATAGATTCAACACCTGTCCAGCTTTGCTGTAATATATAATATTCAGCAAAGATTTCTTTCAGGTTCTCAGAAAAATCGATATCATTCTGCCTTACAAATGTTTCATATCCGGAACGGGTTGAGAAATTAATAATGGAAACCATTAGTATAGTTCCCGATAATATAATAGCTGAAAAGGCCAGAAGGATTTTTGATCTCAATCGAAACATATCAACCCGACTCCTCGGAAAAGCGATATCCTGTACCCCAGACAGTCTCAATATAAACCGGTTTCGAAGGAATAGGCTCAACTACCTTTCTAATATTTTTAATATGCACATCTATAGTCCTTTCATACCCCTCAAAAGCATTTTCCTGAAAAGCATTGAGAAGCTGCATCCGGGTAAACACGCGACCGGGGTTGGAAATGAGCAGTTTAAATATTTCAAACTGGACCGAAGTCAGTTCCAGCTTCTTTCCATCTCTGTGGACTGACATTTTCTCAACATTGAGAACGATGTCCCTATGAGATATGATATCTGTAGGTTTTTCACCTTTTCCTGACTGTGAAAAACTGTCAGTTCTTCTAAGTACAGCCCGGATTCTAGCCGCAAGCTCCTTAAGGCTAAAAGGTTTGACCAGATAGTCATCAGCTCCGACTTCAAGACCGATCAATTTATCGGCCTCCTCTGCTTTCGCAGTGACCATAATTATGGGTACAGGTGATTTTTCACGGATTCTTCTGGTACAATCCAGTCCATCCAGACCGGGCATCATGATATCGAGAACTACAAGATCGGGATTCTCAATAGCACTCTGTGTGATAGCATCGATTCCATCCACGGCTGTCACAGTCTCGTAACCGACAGCTTCGAGATAATCGCAAATCATTTTTCTGATTTTTTCTTCGTCATCGACAACAAGGATTTTTTTCATATTGTTAATCATATCATTATAATTGATATTATAGAGAGAGAAGAGATCGCAGAGAGGCGGTTTTTTCTGAAGAGGTAAAATTTTTGCCTCTTCAGAATAATTCCACGTCTCTACGTCAATGACCCGACTCTATAATATATTAATCATTTATGATCTTCGACCCATCATGCCACCCCCCTGAGGTCCGCCTTTACGTCCGGAACCGCCAGGGCCACGATGTCCACCGAATCCCCCCATCATCCTCTCACCATCCATAGGGTGTTCAATGAGTATCTCTTCTCCATTAATGACAGCTTTAGTCACCATTATGGATTTTTCCGAATCATCCCATTGGAGAAATCTTCTTGGCATTTCATAACCTTCGACTGTTACTTCCATGGCATTTTCAATCTCTAGTTCACTCACTTCATACCATGGAGCCATAAGATTGTATTTTGTACCTTGACTCTCTATATAGGGTAATTCTCCATTAACAAGGACCAGTGAACCAGAGAGGGCAACAACCTCAAGATCCTCAAGAAATTCGGCTCTTGCCGCTTCTCTCTGCTCCAGCCATTGCTCCTGGTCAGTATCATTGAATCTGTTTCCGCCCATCATACCGGAACCTCTTCCATAAACGGGAGCTTGGTCATCCTGTTTCCCTTCAGCTGATAAAATCATAGCTGAGCTGACAATCATCAATAAAACCAATAGTTCTTTTTTCATTCTGTTCTCCTTAGGCCGTTTAATTAACCAGCCTTAAACTCTATGTTCTACAAGTTAAAGGACAGATATGAACCAAATGTAAATAAAAGACTTTTTTTCTATGAAGCTTTTCGCTTGTAGAGAATTTTTCTGATACTGTCAGAGGATAAATTGAAGTGATCAGCCAGATCATCAATCTTCCATCCTGAGTACTTCAATTCCCTGATGGAATTGTTCCGACTCTCAAGCTTCTCTCGTGTGCCGTTTTTTTCGCCCCAGTGAAGACGTTTTTCCACTACGCCGGGTATGTAAATCTGCGCACCTTGAATGTATTTTTGAATCTCTTTAATTAGTTCTTCCGGAAGATGTTCTTCCGCTTTTATATAAGACATAAAAAATTCCCCATTTTTCATTACAAAAACGACTGCTTTGCCCTGAATGAGGAGAGGAGTAAAGTTTAATAACCTTTTTTAACCCTTCCTTTTCAGGACAGGCAGATCCATACCTGCGTTGATACAATTTTTTTTCGAGTATTGATCATGTTATATAAACCTCCATCGTTGAATAGATGTTTTACACTATAATAAAGTTTTACATATTTGTAAAAGAGAAAAAATGATTATAAATGTTTTTGCCTGAAAAAATAAAAAATAAATACAATAAATCTCTCCCTTTTTCTCAGTTAAAATACAATGTATCTTAAGTTCACCGGGAAAGAAAAAAGATCACAGTCAGACGTGAGATGAGGAGGTGTATTATGATTGACAATATAACGAGGGCTAAGCTCTCATAGACAAGACCACTTATGTGGCGGGGAGCTCTCGGGCTCCCTTTCCTCTTTTTTTATTATTTTATATTTACTGGGAATTCAATTTCAAACCATGTCCCCTGCCCGACTTTACTAGTACAGCTAATCTGACCGTTGAGTGTTTGAGTCACCAGATTATAGACGATATTCATTCCAAGACCACTTCCTCCAACGCCTCTTTTTGTCGTAAAAAAGGGATCAAAGATTTTTTCCAGATGGCTGTCGGAAATACCGCGACCTGTATCTCCATATAAAAGCAGGATATTATCATCACTTCTTTTTATATCTATTGTAACGGTTCCCTGATCCATCCCTTCAAATCCATGTTTAATGGAATTCATAATCAGGTTGGTAATGATCTGGGATAGAGCTCCGGGAAAACTATCAATTTCCAGATCTTCAGGACAATTTATCTTAACGACATAAGGAGTCCTTCTTAAAGTAGCATTGAGACTAAGGAGTATTTCATCCAGATAACTATGGATTTTAAAGGACCTTCTCTCCTGGCTGGACTGATCCACAGCAACCTGTTTAAAACTGTGAATAAGATTTGCGGCCCGTTTCATATTCGTCAGGATCATTGAGGAACTCTTTTTACATAAATCAAGAAAATTTTCAAAATCTTTTTTTGTAACTTTCCCGGTGTTATATAATTCCTTGAATTCAACAATACTCTCTTCAAGGTGAGATGCTGCGGTCACTCCAATTCCTACGGGAGTATTCACTTCATGAGCCACGCCTGCAACCAGCCCGCCCAATGCGGCCATCTTTTCCGATTCAACAAGTTGCCTCTGTGTTACCTGCAGATGATCGAGAGAAATCTGCAATTCCAGAGTTCGCTCCGCCACAAGCCCTTCAAGATTATTTCTATGTTTAATCAGCTCTTTATTTGTTTCAAAAAGTTTAGCTTCTGTTCTTTTTATATCTGAAATATCTGTAGTAACACCAAGAATGGCCGGTTCCCCGAAAAGGTCCTTGGGACAGGGGATTTTAACTGTTTTCTGCCAGAGAATGGTCCCTTTACTATTAACATAGTTCTCCTCTGCAATTTCAAATGGTAAACCGGTCTCAAACACATTCTGATCCTGCTTCAGCATGACTTCCACCATTTCGGGGTAGGGATAGACCTCTTCCAGTTTTTTCCCGATTATATCTTTTATTTCAAAGCCTAAGCTTTCAGATGCCGATTTATTTAACGCCAGGATTTCTCCCTTCCTGTTCTTGACAAAAATAGAAGAGGGAACCAGATCGATGATTGTTCTCAACCTTTTTTTGCTGATGCTTATAGCTTCTTTAATTTTCTTCTGTTCCGTAATATCATGACCAAAGCCGAGATACCCTATTATCTCTTCCTGATCATTCTTTCTGCAAAAGCTATTCCAGATTATATCTTTTTTTTCTCCGTTCTTACAGGTAAGAGTCATCTCATAATCGACGACAACCCCCTCTTTAGCCTCTCTGAGAAGCTGTTTAACCTGCTTGAATTCATCTCCCGGGTAGAATTTCCGCCAGAAATTCTGCCCGATGATCTCCTCTTCCCGAAATCCTGTTATCTTCTCGATAACAGGATTGATAAATGTTGTGATCCCCTTACTATCGATGCCACATATAAGACCGGGGGAATTATTGATAATTTTTCTGGCATAATTCCTCTCCTGAATCAGCTCCTCCTGGATTCTGTATTCTTCGGAAATATTTCTGAATACTAGAACAGCACCTGTAATATGGCCGGAATCATCGTGGATAGGAGCCGCTGAGTCAGAGATTTTAAATTCTCTCCCATCCCTGGCTATCAGTGATGTATGTCTAGGTAAGCCGGCTATCTGACCGGATTCAAAAACCTGATCAATGGGATTATTCATCGGTTCGCCGCTTAAAACATGATAAATCCTGAATATCTTTTGTATAGGCTGGCTAACAGCCTCATCATTACTCCAGCCGGTCAGAACTTCTGCGACGGGATTCATGGTTACGATATTCTGCTGAAGATCGGTAGAGATGACAGCATCTCCGATAGAATACAAGGTGGTTCTCAGACTCTCTTCATGAAAACGGACTTCTCTTTCAGCTTTTCTGGAATTTATAAAACCATTTGCCAGCCCCAAGAGGGCTATAAGAAGAAAAAGGAAGGCAACGGCAGTTATTGCGATGACTCCTTTATACAATGAAAGAAATGAATCGGGATAATTGAAAAAAACATGATCAGAAGGTAATTTCTGTTTATCTATTCCATATTTATTGAGCTGTATATAATCAAAAACCAACCGGCTCGGTGTTTCAAAGACCACTGGGAGATCTCCAGCTCTGGTGCCCGATAATATATCGACAACCATCTTGGAGGCTTCTACACCCTGGTTATATCCATCGACCAGGTATCCACCTACAATGCCATGTCCCATCTGGAAATTCCAGGTTCCGTAAACAGGTACAGCAGATGAATTGCTTATCATCGCAACACTCTGATCATATTCAAAAAAATCACCCCTATTATCTCTGGAAAAAAGAGTCAGATAAACTATATTACTTTTATCCAGACCGCGAAGAGACTCCTGTAGTTCGGGAAAACTGATATCATGTATCAATTTCAGTTCAGGGGAATCAGGTGCCCGGGAATCCCGGATTCTAAGGATTTCCTCCTGGATTCTTTCCCCGGTGACAGTATCATCTGTAATAATCTGAATTGTTTTAATATCTGTATGAAGGGATTCAATTAATGCGAGGTTCCCCTCAATATGAGCCTCTTCATTAATTCCCGTGATATTTTCCATTCCCTGCAGGTCTTTTTCCTTAATGTAATTCAATCCGCAGAAAACTAATGGAGTTTCCCCAAAAAGAGATTCTCTATTAAGGCGATAAAAATTAAAGGCATTATTATCGGAAGTGATAATACTATCGAATTGTATCCCTTGATATTTGCTTTTCAGAAGGGCTGGAAAAGCGTCAAAATAGGAGGTAGTAATAATCCGTTTT
>JAEINM010000028.1 GCA_016342385.1 Spirochaetaceae bacterium
GTAGGCATCTCGACTTATTCCACTGATAATTTGGTTCGTTTTTCAGAATTTTCATTATTGATATAAAAAATATATTTATGGGTAATAGTATGCCCCAAAGGGGGAGCTACTATAGCCAGTTATCAAAACTACCCATAGAAATCAACTGATCGAGCAATAACTGCTTTTCCTCTTCAGAAAGGGGAACAAAATTCACTTGATTCATAAATTCATTACTTTTTACTTTATATAGTTCTTGAAGAAATGAAAAATCGGCAATTACCATTTTGCCGGGAGAATAGGGCAGTGGAATATTCAATTCACCATAACTTGATGTTTTGCCGGAGACATTTTTTCCAGCTACCATTGTAAAAAGAGATTCAAGTTTTGCATTTTCATCTTTTATGACAAAATACACATAACCATTTTCTTTTTTGGGCACTCTTAATCTGTTATCAACACCAGTTATGGAAAACAGGTAGTTTCTGGCATTGGGAATATTATCTGGATTGGATACAGATGTTTTAATAACAACCAGACAATCGGCCGATGTCTGCTTTTCCGGTACCATTGATGCACAGCTTGCCATCAATACAAAGACTGCAGTAAGTATTACTAATTTAATTTTCATTTTTGCCTCTCATATTTATGATTTTTTCTTGATCAATTTTTTCTAGTCTTGCATGATGATTTGCAATAAAATGAGAGATTATCCCACTTGCCACTAAACCCATGCCGGAAATCCCTACTACATTACTGAATGTCGATGTAACAGGGTGCTGGTCATATAATTCCGCTTCTTCTATCGCTTTATTTGATTGAACTGTTGAATAGCCAATGGCAACTGAACCGATCACTAACATTAATATTTCTGTAATTCTGATATTTCGGGAAATTCTGCCATGACTAAACTTTTCAGGCCATGTAATAAATGATTCCCGACCTTGCTCAATATTAATATTTACTTCAAGAGGTCTAAATCCTTCTTTCCAAAGAAACAATGATCTATAGCCTATGGGTAATGATATTATTTCCGCAATAGGAGAATGCTGAGGGATTCCATCTATACATAAGAATCCATCATTGGGAAATTTTTTCAATAATAGTGTTCCTTCTGGAACCGCCTTTTCAGACCATAAACTCAATAATAAAAAAACAGAGAAAAAACAGAGGAATATTTTTTTTTTCATTTTTTGCCTACAGTATTAATTTTTTTGTCTACAAAATATTAACAGGAGTATTGCCAATAAACAAGGGAATTATATTTGTAAAACCAGAAGGGGCTGTCGCATACTGCTTCCCTGGTTTGTTTCCTCACCCGCAGCCCCTTCTTGGACGTTATTCCACAGTCAGTGTTAAGACCGGTTTCAGCGTGTAGGTGACTCCCGCTTCGACATTGAATGTGGTCTGGGTCATCAGTCCGCCCGATACAATCTGTATGGTGTGCTGCCCGGGACGCAGCTGTTGAATGAATCCTTCAACCAGAGCGCCGTTGTCGTAAATCCTAATCTGATTTCTGGCATTGACATCCTTCTTGTTCAGACTCTCCGGCGGAATAATAATCTGTACCGTACCATTGGCCGCTTTTAAGTTAAAGTGGACATTGGAATGTCTTGTGTGGTTCAGTTCTTTGGTCTGCGGAGTGTAACCCGGTGCAGAAGCTGTTACTGTATAGGTTCCCAGGGGAAGATCCGTCTGATAGGGGGCATTTCCTGAGGCAGCCGGGCTATTGACTCCCGGGCTGTTCACCTGGATCTGAGCGCCGTTGACATTGGATGTGACATTCAGTTTGGCTGTGGCCAGCTGCAGCTGAAGGTTAATTGTCTGGGCGGACTGGAGATTGACTCTCTGATCTACCGGTGTGTACCTGTCAGCCGAAGCGGATACTCTGTAATTTCCCTTGGGCAGACTGGCTCTAAACGGGGCATTGCCCGATGTCACCAGGCTGTTTCCCGACTGGTTGTAGACCTGGATAAGGGCGCCGTTGATATTGGACGTAACGTTCAGTTGTACTGTGGAGGCCTGTAGTTGGATATTAATAGTCTGATTGGAACGGAGATTGACTCTCTGAGTCATTGAAGTATAACCGGGTGCAGATACATTCACTACGTAGACACCGGAAGCGAAGTTCCCTTTATAATTTGTCACGCCCGTGGCGGCTCCATTATTAATGCTGACAGTTGCTCCCTGAACATTACAATTAACGATTAATTCAAAAGTCGTCGGAGCTGGAGGGGTTGTGCTTCTTCTTCCTGTAGTGCTCTGGGCTATTAAGGACTGAGTCATCAGTACAATTAATGCTACTAGGAATGTTGCAGTTTTAAGTCTTTTATTCATAAGTAGTCCTCTTATCTTCTTTTTACGACTAATGGCGCATGTGGTTCAGAACTTGCGCTACGGATATCTGAAGCACTGGATAGCAATCTGATATCGGGATAGATAATGTAATAGGCAACACCTGTTCCGGGAGCCGTTGGATCATTTAAGACCTGAATTCGGGCTAAAGAGGCAATAGAGGCATCGGTATAGTCGGGAACTCTGTAGATTCCGATACAGCTGGCTCCATCAAAAACATATAAAACAGGATGGGATCCTGCGTAACTTCCCTGTGTTGAGAAATTATCGCCATTTCCATCAATATAATATTCCATAGTACCTGCCCAGGTTACAGCAGCAGTATCTCCACTTCCAATTAAAGGTGTAATTTCTGTATTAGGATTGAATTGAGTTGTCCCTACATTTGGTGTCCATGGAGTTGTGTATGCGACAGATATAGTTTCCGGTCCTGTTCCGTCGGTATCATTTCTGTCCAGAACAATCTCATTAGATGCAGATGAAGTCAGTCTTCCAGCATGAACACTTTGTCTATTGGTTGAAGTAAACAAAAAATCTGGTGTAAATCCATCAGAATATGCTCCATCGGCTTCATATGCATCATAGGTTGTAGGAGAAGAAGTAGAAACAGATGATGCTGGGTAAGTCATATGGGCATCGACGTCTAGAGTTGCTCCATCATCCCACATGAGAACAAAGAGCAGTTCATCGTTTGTTGAGGTAACACCGACGACAGGTGAAAATTTCTGAGCGAGGCCGCTTAGACTGACCTGTAGAGGGGTAAAGGCATAGCCTGTTTTCTCTACGGTTAAAGTGTAATCGCCGTAGGACGGGTGGGTTGCCGCATCGTTAAAATCATATTGTCCATTAGCGTCAGTGGTTACGGCAAATGTCCCATCGGCATTGGTAATGGTAACAGCGGCGGAAGCAATTCCGTCCCCCGATACGGCATCATAAACATAACCGTATGGTGTTGCCAGAGCGTCAAATATTTCCGTACAACCGGAAAAGACAAAAAGTGACGTTATAATAAGTCCAATTAAGATTCCTGTTTTTTTCATATTATCTCCCATAAAAATATACTCTTATTAATTCTAGCTCATAAGCCCTCTATAATCAAAATTGTAGTGAAAAAAAGAGAGGAGCAGGGCTTTTAAATGGGTTTTTATTCTTTTTGCAGAAATTCTGCCATAAAGGGAGCGTGACTGGAGGTAAAAACCGGCGGTGTTCTTTTCAGAATGTCTCGGATCTCAGTAATTTTTTTTAAATCCTTCTGAAGAAATGTCCGTATTTCTCCCCGGCTCCAGCCTTCGGGATGGATGAAATTTTTATAAATGGCCAGATCACCTTCGTAAAATTCCATCGAATTCAAATTATCATCTTCCCTGCTGGCTATGGGCATATTGAAGACAGCCGCATTCAGGAAGCTGATGTATTGAGAGTGTTCCCCTATAAAATCCCTTGTTCTCAAGGCTCCATCCCTGTTTTCCGCTGGGGTACCGAACATAATGTATACATAGGTGAGAATTCCCGCCTCTTTCAGGTTCTTCAGAATCTCTGAGACTAATTCCAGCCGGATCCCTTTCTGTAGGGAATTCAGGACTTTCTGATCGCCCGATTCCAGACCGAGACAGAGCATTCTACATCCCGACCGGGCGAGTTTTACACAATACTCTCTGCTGGACATTGAGGAGAGGAACCGGCTGAATCCATACCATTGGGGACCGGGAGGCTGTTGAATCAGCCGGTCAATGAGTTCCGGGCTGATTTCACTGTCACAGATGTGTATTAATGAGGGGTTGTACTTCTGAGAAAGAACTGATAAATGACGGACCACGTCATCACTGGATTTTTCACAATGGCGATTCTGCTCCCAGGTCTCGGAGCAGAAGGTGCACCTTTTCCAGGAACACCCCAGAGCGGCGGAATAGGGGAGTATTCTACCCGGACTCAAATAGTCTTTTGAAATCCTGCGATTGTATAGATCACCGAAAGAGGGGATGCCCGGTCCTTTATATTCTCTTCCGGTAAATTGTACAATATCCTTTTCTCCCTGGCCATGATGAATTTTATCTGCCAGTTTATAGAGGGAACTTGTATCAGATGGTCCCTTCAGCCATGAATTGATCAGGCTGCCCCCTAAGATCACTCTGGAATGGGGAAACTCTTTTTTTATCCACCCGCAGATAGCCATCCCCGTAAGTGCCTGGCTTAAAAAACCCATAGAAACTCCCACATGGAGATTATCTTTTTCCTTGAGCAGTGGTTTCAGACGAAGGGAAAACCAGGGGAAATAGACATTTTCTTCGGGATGAGTCCAGCTGTAGAAGAGGTCCTGTGATTTTAAGGGTGATAGCTGAGGATCCTGATAATCGGCCGGGCTGATTTTTGTTCCCCTTTCTATAACAGGTTTCGATGTGGATGCCAGTAATCTGATATCGGATATTTTCTTTTTATATTTGTCAAAGGAATCGGGATTCTGTGAAAAGGAGAGAATACAATCTTTTTTGCGCCTGACCCTTTTGCCCTGTAAATCTGTCGAGTCACCACAGGGTTGATCTGTGAGCCATAAAAATCCTTCCAAAGCGCCGTCTACAAGGGTCACCGGTTCTCCCGCAGCAATGAGAGCTCCGGCCAGATGAGCCAGCGCTACGGGGGGTTCACAGTTTCTAACTTGTGGGGGATGAATTAAAAGCATAGTAAGATTATGGCTCAATTCTTATTTTTAGAATAGATGGTTCTGTTTTTCTGGAGATCAAAAAGGCTTAGGGCTTATTGTCATTAAAAGAAGGAAGAATTTTTTTTTAGAAAAATCCTGGTAATTTTTCAATCACCATCTAATTTTTTCTTGTTTGTATAGTTAAAGAACTTTAAAATATAAGTAGGAAACTATGGGAGAATCTATGCTGAAAGATGAAGAGATGGCTTATATCGGTGAGTATGTCAAATCTCATTTAAATGACTGGCTCGGCCAGACTAATGTTATCCCTTTTGCTAAACAACTTGAAATCTCAGAGAGAATTACAAGGGTTGAAACGGAGATAAAAGGTCAAAATGAGCAGATAAAGATGATGCTTGATACTATGAATAAGCGTTTTGAGCAGGTCGATAAGCGCTTTGAACAGGTCGATAAGCGCTTTAGTCAGATGTTCGCCTACTTTACTACCAGCTTTGTTATAATTGCCACCCTAATGAGTGTTTACCAGTTCGTGGTGTAGAGATTATGGAATTTTTCTGACGCTATAAGAGTCTCTGTTTCTCTTTCCCTCGCCACTGTTTTTAATAGACAAGATGCAGAAAAAACAATATAGAAATTTTAAAATATTACGATAAACATTTATAGATAAAAATGAATAGATAAAAAAAAATAGATAAATATTCCCCTATTGAAAAAGTCGTGTTAGTCTGTTTATTAATAAGATTTTTCAAGGGGATATTATTCGACTGATCGATTTATATAATTTAAAAATAATCACTAATTAAGCATATTCACAGAGTCTAGTCCCGATCGGTTCAGTTGATAGAAATAACCCCTCCCAATTTTTTAAAGGAGTTATTTTCTATGGAGAAAGATTGCTGCAACTGCAGCCATGAACCAACTGACGCTGAGATGATTCAAAGTCTAAACCACATCATTGAGGGTTTTGAAGGAGTGGAAGGGGCTTTGATCCCTGTCCTTCAATCTGCTCAGAACCTGTTCGGGTATTTACCTGAAGTTGTCCTGAAACATATTAGTTTGACCATGCGTATCCCCTACAGTGAAGTGACAGGAGTCGTTTCTTTCTATTCCTTCTTCTCTACAATTCCCCGTGGAAAAAATATCGTTCGAGTCTGTCTTGGAACTGCCTGCTATGTTCGCGGTGGAAAAGATATTCTAAAAGGGCTTCGGGATCAACTGGAAATCAATGTGGGTGGAACCACAGATGACCGGGAATTTTCTCTGGAAGTGGGTCGCTGTTTCGGTGCCTGCGGTCTGGCACCGGTTCTCATGATCAATGATGATGTCCATCAGCGGGTGAAACCGGCCAAAATACGGGATATTCTCAATTCTTACAGAACAGTTCTCGAGGAGGTCAGATAATGAAAATTACAAAGATAACTTCTACAGATCAATTGACCAATATCAGGGATCTGGAAAGAGAGCGGAACTTAAATAATAAACATAAAACAGAAGTTTTTGTCTGTGGCGGAGGCGGTTGTATCGCTTCGGGTTCCCTGGAATTGAAATCATCCATGGAAAATATGATAAAAGAGGAAAATCTGGATATTTCTGTCAAACTGACCGGTTGTCTCGGGCCCTGTTCAAAAGGTCCTGTTATCAAGGTGAATCCCGATTCTATTATATATGAAAATGTCAGAAATGAAGACCTACAGCATATTGTAAAAGATCATCTGAAAAAGGGGAACATCGTCGAATCCCTAACCTGGAAGAATGAATCGGATGGGCATTCTATCAGCAGGGCGGAAGATATCACTTTTTTCAAAGATCAGACCCCTCTGGTCCTGCGAAACTGCGGTTCCATCGATCCGGCTAATATTTATGATTATATCGGTCATGAGGGATATCAGGGGCTCGCCATGGCCCTATCCAATATGAAGCCTCTCTGCGTGGTGGAAGAGGTCATTGAATCGGGATTGCGGGGTCGTGGTGGTGCCGGATTTACAACAGGAAAAAAATGGGAGTTCACAGCTCTGGAGAAGAGCGATCAGAAGTATGTTCTCTGTAATGCCGATGAGGGAGATCCCGGTGCCTTTATGGACAGATCTGTACTGGAAGGAGATCCTCACAGTCTAATCGAAGGTATGGCCGTTGCCGCTTATGCGATAGGTGCAACTCAGGGATATGTCTATGTTCGTGCCGAGTATCCTCTTGCCGTAACCCGGTTGAATCATGCCCTGAAACAGGCCAGAGAGGCAGGAGTTCTGGGTGAGCATATTCTCGGGACAAAATTCTCCTTTGACCTGGAAATACGAATGGGGTCCGGAGCCTTTGTCTGCGGTGAAGAAACCGCTCTTATAAACTCTATAGAAGGTAAAAGGGGAGAACCCCGTCCAAGACCGCCCTTTCCGGCTCAGAAAGGACTCTGGGGCAAACCCACTTTACTGAATAACGTTGAAACATATGCCAATATCGCCCCGATTATACAGAGAGGTGCTTCATGGTACAGAACATATGGTACCGAGGAGAGCAAAGGAACAAAAGTCTTCGCTCTGGCCGGATCTATCAATAATTCGGGACTTGTTGAAGTTCCCATAGGAACTCCTCTAGGCGAGGTCATATATGATATCGGTGATGGTATTAAAGATGGAAAGAATTTTAAAGCGGCACAAATCGGTGGTCCTTCAGGGGGGTGTATTCCAAGACAGTATCTCAATGTCCCCCTTGATTATTCTTCGCTGAAAGAACTGGGAGCCATAATTGGTTCCGGTGGTCTCATCGTCATGGATGAAGATACCTGTATGGTTGATATGGCGCGGTTTTTTCTCGAGTTTGTTCAGGAGGAATCATGTGGTAAATGCGTTCCCTGTCGTGTAGGATCCAAAAGGATGCTGGAAATACTCGATCGGATCTGTAAGGGTGATGGAGAAGAGAGCGATATTGATAAACTGCTTGAACTGGGGCAACAGATTCAGGATACGGCCCTCTGCGGTCTGGGACAGACAGCTCCCAATCCCGTTATTTCCACAATCCGTCACTTCAGAGAGGAATATATTGAACATATCCGCGATAAGCACTGCCGTGCCGGTGTTTGTCCCGATCTGGTTCGGGCTCCCTGTCAGAGCGGCTGCCCGGCTGGTGTGGATATTCCCGGTTTTATTTCTCTTACAGGAGAAAAACGCTACGCTGAAGCTCTAAAACTTCACCGGGAGAGAAATCCCTTTGCCGCCGTTTGTGCCAGAGTCTGTTTTCATACATGCGAGGATAAATGCCGCCGCGCTACAATAGATCAGGCCGTTTCAGTCCGTGGAGTGAAGCGTTTTATGGTCGATCAGGAAATTACCGTTCAGCTTCCTGAAGTCAGAGAGAATGAAGCCTATGCCAGGCGTAAAATTGCCATTATCGGCGGTGGTCCTGCGGGTCTTTCCTGTGCATACTTTCTGGCCCGTCTGGGATACAAACCAACAATCTACGAAGCGGAAGATCGTGCCGCAGGACTGCTTGTTCAGGCCATCCCGGCATATCGGCTGCCCCGGGAAACTCTTTTCAGGGAAATCCGCATGATCGAAGGTCTTGGAGTTGATATCCGGACAGGTAAAAAACTGGGACGGGACTTTAGTATTGACGATCTGAAAGCCGAGGGGTATGAAACTATCTATCTGGCAACGGGAGCTACAGGATCAGTAGATCTGGGACTTCCGGGAGAAGAGGGACCCGGTGTTATACAATCTCTACCCTTTCTTCAGCAGTATAATATAAAAGGATCAGTTCCCGTTAAGGAGAAAGTCGTGGTTGTCGGTGGTGGAAATGCTGCTGTTGACGCCGCCAGAACGGCCCTCCGTCTGGGAGCTCATGAAGTTACACTCATCTACAGACGATCCCGAGATGAGATGCCTGCTTATGATGAGGAGATTGAAGCGGCACTTCACGAAGGGGTCATTCTGAAGGACCTGATTCAGCCCTCGGAGATTGAAAGAGGTGCAGATAATGAGATTACAGGACTCCGCTGCTCTCCCGTAGTTCTAGGAGAATTTGACAAGAGTGGACGGCGCAGACCACTTGTTAAAGCAGGAAAAGAATTTGTTATTGAAACCAATCAGATAATAATTGCAGCCGGCCAGAGACTGGATCAGAGAATGATAGATGAGCACAAATTTGAAACAGGTATGAATAATTTTATCTTTGCCGATCCCGTAACCTGCCGGACCAATATTGACCGAGTCTTTGCGGGGGGAGATGTGGCATCGGGACCATCTTCAGTTGTCGCCGCCATAGCAGCAGGTGAAAGGGCTGCTGTATCCATGCATCAGTTCTTTACAGGTAACGAATATATTTTCTGGAGAGATGAAAAATTTATCGACACACATTTTGATCCCGATTCTGATCCTGTCCCCTATGACAGAGAGAAAATTCATATGATCGAAGTAGAGAGAAGAAAAAACAATTTTGATGAAGTAGAGCAGCCCTGGCATGAGGCGGTAGCTGTCAGGCAGTCAAAAAGATGTCTTCGCTGTGATTATGGAAAAAGCTGTCAGAATCAGGAGGTGGCAAAATGATTGACATAAATATTAATGGGTCTGACTATAGTGTAGATCCCTCATTGACTGTATTGGAAGCAGCAAAAAGTATAGGCGTTCATATTCCCACATTGTGTCATCTTGAGGGAAAACATCCTCAGGGTGCCTGTCGTGTCTGTGTTGTGGAAGTGGAGGGAGCCGCCGCTTTGACGGCTTCCTGTTCGGCTCCTGTCAGAGCGGGTATGGTCATCCATACGGAAAGTAAGCGGGTGCGCAATGCCCGAAAGACAGTTGTGGATCTTATGCTCAGTGAACATGTGGGTGATTGCCGGTACTGTGACAGAGGCGATGACTGTGAACTGCAGGAGTTATCCAATGTCATGGGTATGAGGGAGCCCATGTATGATGGAGAAAAACCGGCTGTACAGATGGATGACAGCACTCCGGCTCTTGTGCGGGATACGGGGAAGTGCATTAAATGCCGTCGTTGTGTCACGGCCTGTAATGAAGTTCAGAATGTGGGTGCCCTGTTTCCTCAGAACAGGGGCTATGATACAGTAATAGGTCCGGCTTTCGCACAGAATCTCGATACAGTTGCCTGTGTTCAATGCGGTCAGTGTGCCGCTGTCTGTCCAGTGGGAGCTATAACTGAAAAAAGCCATATAGAACAGGTCCACAGAGCTCTGGATGATCCGAAGAAAACGGTTGTTGTACAGACGGCTCCGGCTATCCGGGCGGCTCTGGGAGAGTGTTTCGGTTATGAAGCGGGAACACTGGTTACCGGTCAAATGGTCACGGCCCTTAAGATGATGGGATTCGATGGTGTTTTTGACACAAACTTTACGGCTGATCTGACGATTATTGAAGAGGGGTCTGAATTACTGAAACGACTTAAAGATATGCTGGTTGAAGGAAAACCGGCTGCGCTGCCGCAATTTAGCAGCTGCAGTCCCGGGTGGATAAAATACGCGGAGTATTTTCACCCCGATTTCCTTCCTAATCTTTCAACCTGCAAGTCTCCTCAGCAGATGTTCGGAGCATTGGCCAAATCCTATTATGCTGAAAAAATAGGTGTAAAACCCCAGGACATGACAGTCGTTTCCGTCATGCCATGTACAGCCAAGAAATTTGAAGCTCACAGGGCGGAAATGGGTCAGGATGGTGTAGCAGATGTGGATTATGTTCTCACAACACGGGAGCTGGGACAGATGATAAGATCCATGGGTATTGATTTCAAGCATCTCGGTGATTCGGCTATGGATACTCCTTTCGGAATATCTTCCGGAGCAGCGGATATTTTTGCCAATACAGGGGGGGTCATGGAAGCGGCACTCAGAACTGTTTATGAAATAGTGACAGGTCGGGATTTTCCCCTGGAGAATCTCCGTGTCGACTCCATCGCCGGACTGGATGGCATAAAAGAAGCCTCTGTTTTAATAACTGATCCGGCTGAATCCTGGAAATTCCTCGATGGTGTGGAAGTGAAAGTCGCTGTAGCTCATGGTCTTGGTAATACGGAAAAGCTGATGGAAATGATCCGTTCCGGTGAAAAAACTTATCACTTCGTAGAGGTTATGACCTGTCCCGGCGGATGTATCGGTGGAGGAGGTCAGCCCCGGTTTACCACAGATGCTAAACGGAAAGCCCGCATCGGTGCTATCTACAGGGAGGATGAAGGTAAAGCCATGAGGAAATCCCACAACAACCCGACAATTACGGCAATTTATGAAGATTTTCTGAAAGAACCTTTAGGTGAAAAATCTCATCATCTGCTTCATACAAAGTATAGTGAGAGACCTCCGGTTTAGAGATCGGAAATTGAAAAGACACCCCGCTGAAACAGGACTTAGAACTGTATTTCAGGGGGTGTCTTTTTTTACACAATGTAAATATGACTTCTATTAAGTTATAATTCCCGGATCGTTCTGTTCAATCCATCAATTTTCCAGGCTTCTCCGATCAGGGACAGATGTAAAATATCATTTACTTTTATACCCAAAGGCATTCTGGGAGTTAAGTCTTCCACATTGTCAACGACAGCAGGAGCCCACTTTATATAGGAAGCTTCAAATTCATATTCCGAAATCCGTTTAATTTTCAGACCGGAAAGACCCCAGATGTGTACTCCCGGTTCAACAGGATTCATCCCTTCCTGAATCCATTGGTCGGGTTCCACAATCCCGGTAGATCCCTCATGGGATAGACGTACTTTTGAGGTCACATAAATGGTGCTGATTTCATTGATATCACCTTTTCCCGCTTTCGATGTAATACAATCTTCAAGTATTTCCGTATCAAGAGTTTTAAAGCAATTGTAATAGAGCTTCACAACTTCTTCCTGTGATTTCCCTATTGTCGCAGGCGGTTCCAGATACTTGGATAGGGGTACCTGAATAATTAATCCAATTAGAAAAAGAGCAATTATACCTATAGTAAGGCGGCTTCTGTTATTGTGAAAAAAGGATGAAAGCTGGTTTTTATGAATTCTTTTTTTCTCAATTTTAATCTGTTGTTCTATTATGACTTCTTGTTCTTTAGGGGAAACCGCAGATCTTTCCGGGCCTTCACTACACCATAAATTCAGCACATCTCTCCATCTTTCCAGAGATCCCTCTCCGGCAAAAGAGTCATCAATCAGTTCTGTTATCTCCTTTTTCAGAAGAGGGTTGAAGAGAAGAAGAGATTTATAATCCTCTTTAACCATCTTTTTTTCAATTTCTTCTTCACTTTCACCGGGAAAAGGGTATTCTCCAGTGAGTGTTTTATAGGTAAGGGCCGCAATAGTAAAAGATTTTCCTTTATTACCACCCCATGCTGGATGGTTCCAGGGAACTATCATTTTCAGAGAGTTCTTAGCTTTTCTGTGTGTATTGAGAAAATCCATTAAATGAGGAGGGAATAAAAGAAATTGCTGATCATCTGTATAGAACAGGGCACTAAGACTGAATTGTCGAACCGGAAATACCCGATCTTTGATAATGTGCAGTGCTGAGGTCAGGTCCAGGAGAACTTTTGGTGTTAATTCCAGTTCAGCCAGTGTTTTCCCCATTAAATAAGGGCCGTAGAAATAGGTTTTTTCATCGATTTCTGTCACTCCTTCAATCTTCCAGTTGGAAATCTCTCCCTCTTTTATAATGAGTCCCGGAAGAGACTGAAGTCTGCTTGTATCGACTCCGATAAAGGATTTATTTCTCAATTCACTGTTGATGGCAAGAAATTTTTCCGTCCCTTTTTCCAGATATGCTGTGCCTTCAGATATACCGGTAATTGTAAAATTCATGATCCCCCGCAAAATAGTACTTAACTTATTGAATCTATTATATGATAATTATTATCAGGTACACTATGGAAAATAGAGAAACACTGAAAAAATCCAGAAAAATAGAACTTTATCAGCCCGCCAATTCCAACAGCTATACGGTCGAATCATTAGCTTTAACCATTCCGGGAATCCGATTAATATACGAACATATTTTTCGCCATCGCGCCGATGGAGATATCGAATTAAAACGGACAAACGCCTATAGCCGGGATCCTTCTCTGATTCTGCCTTCATCGTCTCCCGAGTGTTTTGAAATGGATCACTTTTACAGAACTTTCGGAGCCTCTTCGAAGGTTATTTTTAAAACTCTTATGAAAAAAGGATATGTTCACCTTGAAGGGAATAGGGTCTGTGTCAATCAAAAGGGAAAACTGGCAACTCCCGATAGCTTTCATCTGGGATTTTCCAAAGAAAAAGACAGAGAGATCCTTTCCCGGTTAAATAGGGTACTCTGGCGAAGAATTTCTATGAAGGAAGATGAAAATGGATATCTGGATCCCATGGCAGAAAGTCTTTTTACTTTTCAGGGTACAACTGTTATAGGTGAAAAAGGGGGAATTCCCAATTATAAATTTCGCATAGGTCATACTATTTTATCTGTTGAATTTTATCTGGAGCCACCTATCGAGCTTCTAGAACTGGTCAGCCTGAGGATACTGCTGATTTTTCAGGAACAGCTTCAGAATTTTTTCCATGCTTCTGCCGTTCAGAACTATGATAAGGATATCTGGTTCAGTAATAAAAACAAAAGAAAACTTTTTTTTGATATTGTCTCGACATTTCTCTATCATTCCTGGAATCCCCTCGATCTGGAAGAGTGTGTCATTTTAATTAAGAGTGGTGGAGGTCTTTACAGTTTTGCCAATGGCCGGATTATCTATGGCTTTGATTTAGACGGTCAGGAAACCCGGACTGCCGATGACGCCACTTCTCTCGGCCGGACAGTAGAAGACAGTAATAAAGAGTTTATACAATACGACATCGATATCGGTATTAACCGCGAAAAAATGGAACCTATTTTAATGACTATTTACCTGAAAAGCAGAAGTAGTTACAACGTTGATCCCCGTATTAACCGGCTGAGTCATTATTACATTAAGATGTTTATAGAGTCTGTTGAAAAACTGATAGATGTTATCATTCCTATTATTCAGAAAGAACGCACTCTGGCGACGCTTAAATGGAAGACATTTTATGACAGGTCAAGAACAATCGGGCATCAGATAGGCGAAGATATTAATCGAATTCTCTATGAATCTATCAGAATAATGAAAATAATATATAGAATCCGTGATGTTATTCTCTACAGTGATGATCACGCTCTACTCGATATGATTACCATTTACAGAAATCTGGAATCGACGTCTCACTTCAATTACAGTTTCAGATATACTCCCATGGATGAGGAACAGATAAGGGAAGGCAATTATCTGACATGCAGTCTCAATGAAGCGTCAAATGAACAGTTTTTACTGTATCTTCAGCTTCCGGTCTGCTTTAAACCAGTGGCCCATCAATATCTTTCGGGAACTCATTTGTATAATTTATTAATTGAAGCGGCACATAAGCTGGAAATCAATGACGTATCTGTTCTGACAGATATACTTTCGCGCTCTACCTGTTCTCTCAATCTGACAATGACCCAAAATGAAACCAAAAAGAAGATTTTGAAACGTTATCCCGATTTAGACAAGAAGGCTGTGGATAGTGCCATTCTGAAGATTTTTTCAGGTTTTTCCAACTTTTTTGCTCTTCTCGATACCATAAATATCAATATCCATTCCAGTATTAGTGCCATGAGAGGCAGTCGTGACAGTTTAACCGGTTTGTATAATCGCCAGACACTCAATCGCAAAATGGAGAACTACTTCAGTGAATACCAGAAATCCGGGCCCGGTTACGGGATCATGTTTATCGATATGGATTCCTTTAAAATATACAATGATACGGTAAATCACTCTTTTGGTGATAAGCTAATTATTCATCTGGCAGAACATCTTCTCAAGGGACAAAGAGATATTTCCTACGATTCTGTTCCCTCGCGTTTCGGGGGAGATGAATTCTGCTTCGGGATAAATGGAATTGAAGTCGGAGAATTTGAGGAATTGGCCTTTACCATTTTTGCAAATATTACTCATCAGCCTATGGCGGTTATTTTTTTCATAGAAGATTTTAACGATAGTGGAGGATTTGAAATCAATCTTCTCTCATTTCTCCACAGATTTGTGAGACCTGATATCGGCGGTGAGAGAGGGGAGATAACAGGATATAGTGAAAAGGAAAATGAAAGCCCCAGAGAGCATATCATTAATATCTTTATCCATTACCTGGAGAAGGGGAATACGTCAGAAGCAGATATGGTATCCATTTTCGAAGATGCACTTAAAGAAGAAATCCTCAGCGATAAACTTTCCCAAAAAATAATTAATACACTCAGTGAAAAAATCTGCCGAAAAATTGTAAATAATTATATATTAAAGGAGATAGATGAACAATTTGAACAGATAATCAGACTTTTTCTGAAATTTCAGCTCGAAAACCGGACAACCGGAGAAATCAGGAATGAAATGATTAAGGCTATGGGATGTACAAAGCTGGAGAGAACACTTTATCAGAGAGTCAGTATCGGAGTGTCCCATTCTTCAGAAGACAGGCTTCGCTCTGTATCATCTATTTTCAAACAAGCTGATGCCAGATCTTATCTTGCCAAACAGAATGGGAAGAACTGTGTATTTGGACTGAATAATCAGAAGATAGAAAAATCCTACAAAAATGAAATCTCCATTCTGATTATCGATGACGAACCTGAATATATTGAAATACTGCAGCGGATTCTCAACGAGAGATACGAGTGGTCAAAGGTTTACAATTTTATGAATGATGAACAAGGTGATTTTTCCTATAGAAAACTTCAGGACATAGATGTCATCATCCTGGATCTACAACTCTATTCAGATGAGAATTTTAATGTCATTCTGGCCTATTTAAAAGAGGTCTCCGAGAATAAAGAGCTTCAGATAATAGTCAATTCCGGTTATCTGGAACAGAAAAAAGAGCTCCTTGAAAAACTCAAGCGGACTAAAGGACTCAAAGTCATTGCCGAATTGAGTAAGTCGGAATCAGTATTTGAAGAAATCGATACTGTGATCTGTAAGCGATTCAATATAGCGCGTTAGATATTTTCCTCGCTGAATACTTCGGCGGTAAAACTGTAAATTTCCGTATCTTCATGGTCTCGGAATTCGGGAGTCAGACCGGCTTTTAAAAATGTCTGGTTGATAAATGTCTCTCTATCCCATCCCTGTTCTGTTGCAACCTGAGGGAGCAACAGACCGGAATAAAACCCGTTTTTAACGTATAGACCATCGCGCCCTGGTTTAATCTTCTCTGTATTGTCGACTTTTTCCAGAGGTGATAAGAGGGAAATTTCAATGCTGATTTTCTCCAGTTCCTCCCCGGCAAGAGGAAGAAACCGGGGATCTCTGAAAGCGGCAGCTTCAGACATGTCGTGAATTGTCTCCACCAGAGGCCCTTGGGATACAATATTGCCAATGCAGCCTCTCAGATTACCCTCTTTCCGCAGAGTGACAAAAGCCCCGCAATGGCCCGCATTCAATTCTATTTTCGGTTCTTCTTTTTCCAGCCCCAATTTGTAGGATATGTTTTTTCTGGCATATTCTAAAAGCATTTCTCTTTCTTTTTTGGCTAATTGTCCCATTAATCACTCTCCTTTAATTCGAAGGATAGGGCCCCATAAGATACGATCTTCCCTTTTTCCGATTCTTTTCCTTCAGATATTGACCGGCTTAGTGTTGTCATTGTAAAAGGTCTACTGTAAAGAGCCAATAGGCCGGCCAAAGCTCCTGCCCCACAGGCATTGATCAATCCCGTTCTCTTCTCTTCACAAATGTCCCTCCAGTTTCCTGCTTTAAATATTTCCAAAGCTCTATCGGCTTTAGAAAGAGCACTCTCTTTTTTTTCATAATTACTCAGATTGGAGGTAACAACAAAGAGGACATTTTCAGGATCGGGACCATATGCCCTCTCTAGTGCCGCAGTCAGTTTCTTTATCAGACTGATTGTCGTCTTTCCCAATAAAACAGGAAGAATTTTCACTCCGGGAAAAAGTGTACTGATAAAGGGGAGCTGGTCTTCTATGGCATGCTCTTCCAGGTGGGGAACATCATCGCGGATAATTGACGGATCATTCCCCTTGAACAGATGGAGAGATTTCATGTTGATTTCCAGCTCGCCGGCAGCGGTTGAAAATTTCGTGAAATAGGGCAGTATGATTGTATCCTGTTCCTCTCTGTGTACAGGTGAGATGATGATTATTTCTTCAACTTTTTTACCGGCAGCAGCGAGAAAGGCATCACCTATCTGCTGACCTGCCGTATTATATCCGGCATGGGGAGACAGAATAATCTGAGCTTTTTTTCTTTCTTTATTCTCTATATAAGAGGCGATAAGTTTCTCAAGTTCTGTTTTATCCGAGGGATAGAAGATCCCTTCGACAATGGGAGGGCGCATTTTGCTGTCAATTTTTTTATTCATAGATTAATTATCATTTTTTAAGGCTTTTGTTTCAAGACGGCTTTTGTTCTGAAGTTTCGCAATGCGGTCTTTATCATATGTTATAAAGAGATTTTTTTCATTCCGGGCCAAAATAAGACCCTCTTTTCCTCCCTTGACTGTGCGGAGGTTTTTTACTTCTGTATAAATGATGTCGGCTTTATCTTTGTATTTTTTCCCACTGTATAAAAGGGCAAGGTTCGCACCGTCGAGCAGTATATTTAGAGGTATGGATTTATCTTTCCGGTACTTTATAAAAACATACCCTCCAGGATAATCCCGTACATGGAGCCACATATCCTTTCCTCTTACAGATTTTCTCAGTAGTTTGACATTTTCTTTCGAGTTTCGACCTACGAGAATCTCAAATTTTCCCGATTTGAAGAGAAGACCGATGCCCGGGACTTTCCTTTGGGGGGGTAGTACATGTTTCGATGGGGATAGAGAAGCTAAATCATGGGAGGTTTGGCACAATAGGAGCTTTTCTGAC
>JAEINM010000029.1 GCA_016342385.1 Spirochaetaceae bacterium
GATTTTAATTCGGTAATCAATGATGCCATCTTTGAATCTGATGCCAATAATATGATTATTTCCAGAAACATCGAGGTTTTCAGTCTTTGTGAACATCATATGCTCCCTTTTTACGGTGTCTGTCATATTGGTTATATCGCAGAAAAAAGAGTCTTGGGAGTTAGTAAACTAGCGAGAATTGTCGATTTTTATGCCCGAAGGCTGCAGATTCAGGAGCGGCTCACCGATCAGATCGCTCATGCTGTCAAAGATACTATTAGAGCCGAAGGAGTCGGAGTTGTCATGGAAGCAAGGCATATGTGCATGATGATGAGAGGTGTTGAGAAATTAAATTCGTCCCTAATCACATCTTCAGTTTTGGGCAGCTTTCACGATGACCTGGCTACCCGGGAAGAATTTATGAGTCTGGTAAACAGTAGGAGTCATCTCTCATAATCGGTTCAGTCTACTGAGCCTGAATAGTCAGGGTGATATTATCAGAATATTGTCCTTTTGCCGCCATTCCGAAGTCACTTATTGTTATTTCCATCGGATATCTACTCCCCTCCCAGGGCGTTATTGCTGCTCCCGTAACGACTTGTACCGGAGTTATTCCCGATAAGTCTGTGACCGTTCCATTGAAGAGAAAGGTATAGGGGACAATATCGCTTATGGCTGGATCAGCATGGACCAGTCTGCCTCCATTTTCCGAAAGCACCAGCACGGAATAGGGGGAATTGGTTCTGATGACCGCATCGGCCGAACGGCTGGATCCCGCGCTTAATATTCCAAAATTCAGATCTACCGAAGTAGATGTCTCATTAAAGGGGACTCCCGTAGGAGTTATAGAAAGCTCTAAAGAGGCGGGCATTGTCACTTTGATCGTATGGGATTTTACATCTTCCTGTGTGTAGGCTGAAAGATTTCCACTGTATAAAATGACATCAAAAGTATCGGAGTAGACTCCGGCGATATCAAATTGATCGGTCGGGACATGGATTGTGTAGCTTATAGTGATAAACTGAAAAGTGCTGCTTTGGGGAAAACTTCCCGAGACAATTTCTGTTCCCGAAGGATTGTCGGGAATGTCTTTCAGGATATCGATTTTGGAACTGTCTCTATATATCTGGTAATTGAGAATAGAACCGCCATTTACAACGGTTCTGTTAGTCCATTGCCCCGAAGATCCCGATTGAAAGGTGAGGAAAAAATCTCTGGAATCACCTTTGTGTTTTACTGTCAGCGTCTGGATAATTTCGGCGCCGCCTTTGAGGTCATAATTGAGAGTGATATTTCTGGAAAAATCGGAAATTCTCAAAGATGTATTGGCACTGTAGATATTTTCCAGTAAGAATATGGCAAATATAAGAATGACGGCTTTTTTTTTCATTTATTTCCTTCCTTTTTCAGTTCAACATTCCACAACTCATAATATCCAAAGCTTCCCTGTGGAATAGTGAAATAGGCTTTATAATCTCTGTCTTCCAGGAGTTCGATTATCCATTCTCCCTCTGATAATCCATATATTTCAAAGTATCCATCACGGTTGGTAAAAAACATCTTTTCCTCTTTGAAATCATTATCAAGGGAGCCGACGGCGAACGCAGAGAGGGGTAGAAATTCACCTCTTTCATCAATAAGATGACCTCCGGCAAATACAACAGCTTCACTTCCCACAGTAATAACAGTACCGCTTTTATATTCTGGAAGATAAGTAAAAACACTGTTACCGATATCATATCCGACGGGGAGGTCTATAGCCTCAAAATAGATTCGCCCGTTTCTATAAGAATTAAAATCCGGTAGAACTGCTTTGCCCCGACCACTGAGCAGGGCAGCATAGGATTTCCCTTCCGGGTTTATCCCGATGGAGTAATCCTGAAAGGATTCACCGGGTCTGATTATGACAAAACTGTCATATACAGGCCTGGTAAATGCCATAGTTGAATCGGCATATACGAGGGCACTATTGAAGTTTAATGAACTATTGTGAAGGGATATATCATTTGTATTTAAGAAACTCGAACTGTGATTGACTGAACCGGTGAATTTATATCCTCTGTATTCTCCGCCTAGAGAAAATCCGTAGGGTGCATTTTCTGCTGGTGCCGGTACACCGCTCAGTCCGGCATTCAGACTGTATCCGGGAATTCTCGATGCCGATGACTTCTGCCAGCTGCTCTCAATGGCTGTTCCGGGCCACGATGCCGAAGTTGTCAATGTTTCATTTTTTTCCTGAAGGTTGACAGTCAGAGTCAAACCTGCGGAAAAATCAGAATCTCCCTCATCACTGAACTTCCCGTTGATAAAGAGGTTCATCAGAAGGCTGTTTGTAAAATGACGGGATAAGTGCAGGGATAATTCCGTATTGCCTCCTGTCCAGCCGGATAGGAAATCTCTGCTCACGGTAAGACCCCCGTTGATATTTCCCGGAAGAATCTGCCCATAGTAGAGACTCAGTCTCAATGGTGTGGTGTTCCGAACTTTTTCAAGTCTTAAACCACTGTAGTTTTCTCCTCGGTAGGTGAGGGAAAAGGACCAGTTGTTTCTATGGGGAAAACGGCTGTTGATGTATCTGTAGAAGAAAGAGAATGCCCAGTCCAGGCCATTATCATGGGAAACCGAGCCTTCCAGTGAGAAATTCCCACCAATGGTTCCCAGGAGGAATGTCAGCCCGCTGTTAAACATGGAAAAATCACTTTGAAGATTCGCACCAATTGTAAATATATCAGTGAGCCCGTATCTGAAATAGCCGGAAATGTAGGGAGAATCCATCTCGTTTTCATACATACCGAGAACTGATGCAAAGTCCAATAGTCCTTTTTTCAATATATTGATATTAAAAGGCTGGGAAAAGATTAGAGATTTTTCCTCTCCACTTATCTCTTTTATTTTTATTTCTACAAAATTGGCTCCTGAGTCAAGTTGAAGATTTTCCAGCTTATATCTGCCTTTTGGCAATTTAAGTTTTTTCAGAAGACGACCGTTTACCAGCACTTCAACCTCAGAGGATGACTGAAGAATGATCGATTGGCTTCCCAGTGACTGGATATTATTGTAGGGATTCAGGTTGAAGTTTCTCCCTATTGTTATGCCTGTCAGAGGCACGTAACCTTGTAATTGTGTTACGGAATAGCTGACTGTACCCCCTTTAATTCTCAGATCCCCTTCTGTAATATCTTTCACAAATCGGGCGTTCCAGTCTGAAACTGAAAGGGTATCTATGTAATTGAACAGAATATCACCTTCCAGGACAAATGAATGAATATTAACAGCTGAATCTAAACCGATAGATAAGGGGACCAGTATATCTCTGTCTGTATTATTGCCGCTGATATTCAGATTGAGAGAACTGAACATGTTTATATAGGCGCTTACAGGTGAGGGTTTCACTATTGTGCCAAGGAGAGACTCATCATTTTTTCTCATATCCACAAATAATTCCTGCTGTAGTTCAGGGGGAATATCGATAAATAGAGCGAGTTCCCGATTGTCATAATAGGTTTCCAGTCCCATTTCATTGAGAGTGTTCAGAGCGATTATGTCTTCGTTTTTCTTTGTTTCGGTTTCAAGATTCTCATAAGTTATACTCTGCAGGCGGGGTTTTAGGAAGTCGAGAAGCTTTCTAGCTTCGAGATCAATATGATCATTGAGTGCATCGCTGTATAGAGACAAATCAAAGATATACTGGTTGTTTACAAAAAGAGGGACGGGAAACACCTGCACACTATCGGGCAGTTCGCCAAAGACCGACTGGAAAAGATTGTCACTATTCTGTGCAGATAAAAGACTTGTAACAGTCAAAAGCAGGATATTAATGAGAAATACTTGCTTACCTGGTTTCTTTGTAAGAAATTTCTCCACTGATATTCTCTCCTGTTAACTGTGAGGGCCTCGTGATCGAAAAATCTCTTACAATCCCCGCCAGAATATTTTCTCCGGCCATATGGGGCAGATCATCATAATTCAGAGAGACTGTTCTGATGCCGTCGCTGAGGGTTAGTATCAGATCTTCTAGAATAGTATGTCTGTTGCCCCCGTTTTTTACTCTTATTACCAGATGATCATCAAGTGGGGTCACAGATTCAATCGAGATCTCTGAGGAGGGGTTTTCGGGAATAATATAAACAGATCCCACATAGCGGTAGACGATATTGAGTTGTCCCCTGTTTGTATTTTCTTTGTTGAAACTGATGGGTAACTGCTCTGCGATTATTCTGAAAGCCTGCTCAGAATCAATATTCTCCGGACCATTCCATTGAACCCTTATAGACTGAGAATCATCGGGTTGAAGGATCAATTGATGAGGATAGATGACAAACAGGTCGGAAGCGTCACTGTTTATCTCTTCTCCATCACGGTTCATTGCCCTGGTCATCATGGAAATCTGGACGGCAATAGGATCGTCGCTCTCATTTTTAATCCTGAATGTCTGTATCCTTCCGTTTCCCTTAGAATCAAATTCTTTGATGATAGGACTGAATGAAAAAGTGTAGACACTGGAGATAGACATTTGTAACAGGAACAAGAAAAATATGCTTTTTTTCACATCAATCACCTCATTATCTGATTATAAGCGTCAAAGGAATCCTTTTCAATAAGGACCCTTTTTTGTCTGACGATTTTCCGGGCAAACTTTATGAATGCCCGGGAGTTTTTATTTTGATGTGATTGTGAAAGTCAGAGTATCAGAGTATGTATCAGAGTTCAGAAAATCACTTGTCCCATCATAAGAGAGATTTAAGGGTTTTGTCGATCCAACCGTTGCTGTTTTGCTGTTGACATCGGATATAAGAGCACTTCCACCTGTAAAGGTAATAGGTGACCCGTTGTATTTGAGTGTGTAGTCCAGGGTGTCGCTATTTGAGGCATTTATTCCTTTAAAATGGGGTGTTCCAGTCGCCGCATTGGCCGATGAAACTGTTACTGTATAACCGGCAACAACATTGCTTCTCTCTACAACATCACCGATATGCATATCTGTAACATTCTGTGTTAAATCCAGAGAAGTTGAACCGGCTGCTGCCAGTACGGTCACTTCCAGAATCTCTGGAACAGTTCCTGAAATTAATAGACTTCCTGTTGTTGCTGCAAAAGAAAGGGAAACAGTTATAAACATTATACTTATTATCGATAAAACTTTTTTATTCATTATCATTCCTCCAAAACGGTATGTAAAGAGGTAAGCAATTACCATGCCATCTTTAAAGAGCTGAAATTTTCATGTTTTAAGGCAATGATTTCGACCAGGAGGTCTTCACCTGGAGTTAATTCGACTGGTTTGTCGAGTCGAGCTTCAGGATTTGAATCCGGGAGCGGATTCGTCTTTCACTGATACCCAGCTTTCGGGCTGCTTCACTTTTATTGCCATTAGATTCTTTTAAAGCCTGAGTAATCAAATCTGATTCATAGCCACTCATCAGCTCATCGTAATTTTTATTAATTAGAAAGACACTGTTTTTTTCATCTCTGTCTATGTCTATCAGGGGGGGGAGATCGGACATTTTAATAGTGTCTGACCTGCTGAAAACAATAGAACGCTCGACGATATTTTCCAGTTCACGTATATTTCCGGGATAATTGTATTTCATCAGCAGATCCATTGCATCGTGTGAGACTCCAGTGATCTGCTTCTTGTTTTTCAGGGAAAATTTTTCAATAAAGTGGTTTATCAGAGGGGCAATATCGTCTTTTCTTTTTCTCAGAGGGGGAATCTCAATATTGACAACATTTAAGCGGTAATAGAGATCCTCACGAAAAGTTCCCTCTTCTATCATTTTTCTCAGATCCTTATTGGTTGCTGCAATTATTCTTACATCTGTTGTTTTTATTTCTTCAGATCCCACTTTCTGGATCTGGCCGAACTGGATAGTCCTGAGCAGTTTAATCTGTATCTGGAGGGGGATATCTCCCACTTCATCAATGAAGAGAGTTCCACCGTGGGCCATTTCAAATACTCCGCTGCGGTCACTGGCAGCCCCTGTAAAAGCTCCTGCGGTGTGTCCGAAGAGCTCACTGTCTATCAGGCTTTCAGAAAGAGCCGCAATATTGACAACTCTTAGTATTTTATCTTTTCTTGTACTGGCGAAATGGATGGCATTGGCTAACATCTCTTTACCGGTTCCGCTTTCCCCGGTAATTAATACAGAGGCATCACTCCCGGCAATGCGCCAGGCTGTGTTGAGGATGTTTTCCATTGGCCTGCTCTGGGAAATAATGGACTTGAATCCGTGCTTTTCTTCAAGCTGCTCCTTTAGAAGTTTATTTTCACGGATCAGGTTATTTTTCTCTTCAATTGCCATCAGAAGTTTCTGCAGCATAGGTAATGTCACGGGTTTAGTCAGGTAATCCCTTGCTCCCTCTTTCATTATTTCAACAGCAACCTGAATATCAGTCTGAGCTGTAAGAACAATAACATCAATGGAGGGATTGATTTCCTTTACCTTTTTCAGCAGTTCCATTCCGCTGAAGCCGGGCATCATATAGTCTGTTATTACAAGATCAATGTTATTTGTTTTTATGATTTCTATGGCCGGTTCTGCCGATTCGGTCGAGTAGAGAGAGAATTCAGGCTGTTTGATTCCTTTAAAGAGCAGTTCGATATATTTTCTCTGTACGTGGTCATCTTCCACCACGAGGACATTCATTATAGACATACTTTATATATTAATTAAAATAGTTCATTTCTTAAGATTTTACAACTGGAATATCCTTCCAGCTGGTCGTATAGCGCGGAGAGAGCTTTTCCCTTTTCATCTGCCAGCTGCTCATCTTTCTTTTACTCATGCAGTTTACGGTATTTCTGCCGTATTTTTTATTGACACTGTCCACAGATTTCATAATTTCATACTTTCGGGGATCTTCTCTGACAAACAGATCGAGCTGTCCTCTCTTTTCCTCTTCAATTCCCGTCAGGTATACTGTAATTTTCTTGTATTTAAACCCTTTCCGGAATATTTTATCCAGACCCTTCTGAGCGGCTCTGATGATATCGGGCGGGTAGGAACTGGGGACAGAGAGCTCCACAGTGGCGGCATTGGAATACTGATTTTCCTCTTTTCTGAAATAATTGGTGCTCACAGATATATTGACATACCGGCAGACCGATCCCTGCTTCCGGAGTTTTTCCGATGCTGTCGTTCCGTAATCGGCGGCGGCTTCTCTCAGGTCTATGTATTCTGTGACGGGATAGCTGAAACTTTTGGAAGAGAGAATCCCTTTTTTGGGAGGAGGTGTCATTTCCATATCGATTGAAGGGCGACCTTCCAGTTCCCATTTTGTTCTAAGGCCGACCATAGTCAGATTTTTTTTGACCCATGAATCACTCTGCTGTGTTAGTTGCAGAGCGTTGTGAATCCCCTTTTTATTGAGGAAGGCCTTATATTGTCTTCCTATCCCCCATATGTCACCCACTTCCAGCGATGAGAGAAACTCATTCCGGTCACTGCCGCTCATGTCGCAATATCCCAGAGGGCTTTTTTTAGCCACTCTGTTGGCCGCCTTGGCCAGGGTCTTGGTCGGAGCGATTCCCACGGAAACAGGGATTCCCGTCCAGCTCATGACTGTGCGTCTTATAAGATCGGCATAGTCGTCGTGTTTTTCCCCTTTAAGAATGAGAAAAGCTTCATCTACAGAATAAATCTCTATCTCAACGGCAAAGGTGCGCAGAATATCCATTACTCTCCTGGACAGATCGTGATAGAGAGTGTAATTCGATGAGAACACGGAAATATCATATTTCTGTATATACTGCCCGACTTTAAAGAGGGGGATTCCCCGGGGAATCCCCAGGGCTTTTGCCTCCCGGCTCATGGCCACGACACACCCGTCATTATTGGAGAGCACAATAACCGGCCTATGCTTCAGGTCCGGCCGGAAAACCTTTTCACAGGAGGCGTAAAATGTGTTGCAGTCCACCAGTGCGTATTTATAGGAGTGAGTGGATAGCATAGGTAACAACTCCCCAGACCTGAAATTCCATCTCTTCACTTATTTCTATAACGGGATAGTCGGGGTTTTCCGGGCACAGATAATAGCGCCCCAGCTCCTTGGTCAGTCTCTTTACAGTGAATTCTCCACTGACAATGGCGACTATAATAGAGTTGTTTGCAGGTTTCACAGATCGGTCAACCACCAGAAGGTCTCCCGTATTGATTCCCGCGCCGGACATGGAGTCTCCCTGGACCCGGACTACGAAGGTCGCGGCTTTGTTTTTTACCAGATATTCATTGAAATCCAGAGAACTGTCGGAATAATCATCTGCCGGAGAGGGGAACCCGGCCTTGATAAGATCGCAGTAGAGCGGAATGTTTAGAGATTTGGGGTCACGGGCCGGAAAAGTAAATAAACTATTCATATGTTAAGTATAATGAAAATGTTTCCGGGAGTCAATAATATCCGGTAGAGACAAGGTATGCCTTGTCTCTACCGGATATTGTATGGGTATTGGCAAATAAAAAAAAGAGCCCCGAAAGGCTCTTTTCATATAGCGTTGAGGCAAGGTAAGCCTTGTCTCTCCAATCTTTATTTAGAGTAGTACTCAACCACCATCTGCTCATTGGCAACAGTGTCAATATCAACTCTGAAAGGAAGTCTTTCGATTTTTCCCTTGAGCCCGTCTTCGGAGAAGCTGAGCCATGAAGGAAGTGATCTGTCATTCTTGGAAACACATTCTCTCAAGACTTTTTTTGTAGCATCATTATCTTTAACAAGAATCTCATCACCTTCTCTTACAACAATTGAAGGGATGTTCGATCTCTTTCCGTTTAGTCTGATGTGACCGTGATTAACGAACTGTCTTGCCTGGGCTCTACTCTGAGCCATTCCCAATCTGTAAACAACATTGTCCAGTCTTCTCTCGAGAAGAATCATCATGTTATCACCAGTCAGACCGGCAATTTTTTTTGCTTTTACGAAAATGTTATAGAACTGCTTTTCGCTTAAGCCGTAAGCAAATCTGATTTTCTGTTTTTCAACGAGCTGCTTACCGTAATCACTTTCTTTTTTTCTTACTCTTTTCCCTTTTTCTATACCGGGACCATGAGGTTTCTTTTTCAGTAATTTATCGTATTTATGGTTACCATAAATGTTGACACCTAAACGGCGGACAATTTTACCTTTTGCTTTGGAATTTCTTGCCATTACTATACCTTATCCTTTAAGTTTTTCGATTCGTTCTGAACCGGAAACAAATAGTACATCTGAATAATTAGCCATGTCAATGCGATGGAGCTCTTTCATGTCATCTTTCTCTGATTAATTATTGGATATTCTTATGAATGATATACTATAAAGGATACAAGGAATAAAAAATGATAAAACATGTGGTTATGTGGAAGCTGAAAAATATTTCTGATGGAGATGAGGTCGTTAAAAGGCTGAAAAATCTTGAAGGTCGTATTCCCGGACTAATTAGTATTGATGCAGGAACCGATACTAATAGAAGTGGCGCTGCTTTTGATGTTGTTCTTATTTCACAACATACTTCGCAGGAAGCTCTGAATTCTTATCAGTTGCATCCCGAGCACTTAGAAGTAAAAGAATACATCGGTTCAGTGGTAAAAGAGCGGATTGTTGTCGATTTCAGCAATTAATCTGTAAAAAAATAAGGATAAGTTTTAATCAATAGATTATATTCAAGTTATGGCGGTAAAAAACAAACTTAAACGAATTTTAGAAATTGACTCTGATCTCAATCGCTTGCAGGACCTTGATCTGCTCTTAGACAGGGTTCTTCTCGATGCCCGAAGATCGGTGAATGCCGATGCCGGGTCTATTTATATTGCTGAAAAAGGGCAGTTGAACTTTAAATATTCCCATAATGATACGAAACAGAAAGAGCTGGAGCCGGGACAAAAACTGATCTACTCTTATTTTACAGTAGATATAAATGAGTCTTCCATTGCCGGTTATGTCGCTGCGAATCAGGTTCCTCTGAATATTCCCAATATGTACAGGATTCCCAAGTCTCGGCCTTATAGTTTTAATTCCTGGTATGACGAGCAATCGGGTTACAAGACTATCTCGACGCTGACCATTCCTCTTATTTCCAACCAGGGTGTTGTTCTTGGTGTTCTCCAGTTAATCAATGCCAAAAATGATGAAGGACACATTGTCGGTTTCAGGAAAACCGACGAGTCCTTCCTTATGCATTTTGCCAGTGTTGCCACAGTTGCCATACAGAGAGCGCAAATGACGAGACAATTGCTACTTCGTATGATAAAGATGGCAGAGATGCGTGATCCAAAGGAAACAGGGCCTCATGTAAAACGGGTAGCCGGGTATTCTGTCGAGATCTATGAGGAGTGGGCAAGGCTTAAGAATATTCCCGAAGAACAGATTGAAAAAGATATTGACATTCTGAGAATGGCCGCCATGCTCCACGATGTGGGTAAAGTCGGTATTTCCGATTTAATTCTAAAGAAACCGGCCAGATTCACAGAGGAAGAATTCCTGATTATGCAGTCCCACAGTTATATCGGAGCCCAGCTCTTTGTAGGGAAACAATCGGAATTTGATCAGATGTCAATGGACATTGCTCTCTATCATCATGAAAACTGGGATGGTAGCGGTTATCCCGGACGGGTTGATATGTTTACAGGGCAGCCTATCGATCACGATGAATATGGTAATAACGGATTAAAAGGGGAAGATATTCCCATCATGGCCCGGATTGTCTCTCTGGCTGATGTTTATGATGCTCTTTCTTGTCGAAGAGTCTATAAAGAAGCCTGGGACGAAGATCGGGTTCACACAGAATTGAAAAAATGCCGGGGACAAAAATTCGATCCCGATCTTATTGATATTTTCTTTAATATCCTGCCTCATATCCAGCAGGTTAAAGCACAGTACCCCGATACGGAATAAAGAGGCTGACTTCAGTTTCATCTGTCTCTAGTGTTATTACTCAATTCTCCCTTTTAACAGTGAACTTTCTCCTGTGTTATTTTTTATATCCAGTACAATTCTATCATCAAAAAATTCAGCTACCACCTTTGTTCTCAAGGATCCTCCCTGTTCCATCATAATGAAGCGGAATCTATTTTCACTCATCCAGGCACCTTTTACAGCCATATCTTCATTTTCATTCAATAGGAATTTACCATTTAATCCTATTGGGTAGATTTCTGGATTTTCTCCATAATAAACATGTACTTCTGCAGTCCGGTTTCCAAATAAGAATTGGATTTTATCAATACTTTTATTATTGATTGTGAGTTTGTACTTATTACTGCTGATTGCTTGTGCGGTTACAGGAAACTCCCCTATGGGAGTCGTCGCAGGATTGCTAAGCCGTTCCTCCAGCTGGACCAATTTCTGAAAAGATAATCCGTTTTCGGGCAAAACAGTTTCTTTCCCTAATGAGTTGAGAACAAAGGAGTTGAACAAATTCTCAGGTATTTGGATCTTTTCTTCACTAAGCGAACTGGTAATAACTGCAATCAGGTTTTCTTTTCGGTTGATTATCAGATATTGACCTGAAAATCCCACAGCCATAAATTGGTTCTCATCACTTATCCACCATTGAAATCCATAATTTTTCTGCAATGTATTTGTCTCAACCTGTACTTTTGTGGAGTCCTTCAGGTAGGCAGATGAGACTATTTGCTTCTCTGCCCATTTTCCCTTATTCAGCACTAGTAGACCGATTTTTGCCATATCGAGAGGTTTGATTCTCATCTCTCCCCATCCGATGTTGATGCCGTCAGGGCTGACAGGCCACTGTATGTCAGAAATTCCCAGAGGCACAAATAAATTCTCAGCTGCAAAATCCAGAGGGCTTTGACCCGTAGATCTTGATAAAATTGATGTTAGAAGGAACGATGACATATTGCTGTACTCAAATCGATCTCCCGGAGCTGAAACCATAGGGAGATTCAATATATATGAAGTCCAGTCGTAGGTTTGAATCATTTTTTTCAAACCGTCCCATCGATAGAGATAGGAGTCTCGACTGTCTAAGCTTGTGGTCATAGTCAATAGATGACGGAGAGTCAGATTCTGTTTATCATCTGTTAAATCCCGAAAATTGTAATAAGTGTAAAAATCAAGTACGGGCTGATTCACATCATTAATGTAATCTTTATCAATGGCGATCCCGATTAGTATGGAGACTATACTTTTTGTACATGAATGTATGATATGCCGGTCTTCGGATCTGAACGGGTGAATATATGTGTCCAGGATAAGATATCCGTTCCGGATTATGTGAATACTATCTATGGGAATTTTTTCCTTTTCTACATATTCCAGCATTAGAGCCAGCTTTTCTGAATCCATACCCTGTTGTTCAGGAGTTGAACGACGCCAGTTTTCAGTCGGCCAGTAGTCCTGGGAGAATTCCAATCGACTACAGGTGGAAGAAATAAAAAAACACGAAATTAAAAGAATGACAACATGAGTTCTGCAATAGGACATTTTATTCCTCTAAATTGTAAAAAAGAATTTTAAATCCAATTTTTTTGACAGTTTACAGTCTCCTCGATTACTCTTTAAGTATAGAGGATTTCTATGCTGAAAAAAGCTATATATTTATCTTTTGTAGTATTTGTTCTCTCTTCATCAATTCTAACCTCCCAGGAAAAATCTAATTCTAAGGGTCCGGTCTATGTTATTCCCATAAATGAGGATATAGATCAGTTTTTGGTGGTCTATCTTAAAAGAAGTATTGTAAAAGCCAGGGAAGCTGAATCTCCCATGATTATTTTTGAACTCAATACTTTTGGCGGCCGGGTAGATTCCGCTCTGGAAATAACTTCTTTAATCGGCTCTGTCAGCTGGGCACAGACCGTGGCCTACATCCCTTCCAGTACGGGGGGGACTGGTGTCAGCTGGTCTGCCGGCGCCTTAATTTCCTTCTCCTGTGACAGCATCTATATGGATGCCGGTACATCCATCGGTGCGGCAGCTCCTGTCTATCAGAGCCCTGAGGGAATGGTTATGGCCGAGGAAAAGGTTGTCAGTGCAGTCAGAGGACAGATGGCGGCTCTGGCAGAGAAGAATGGATACTCCAAATCCATAGCACTTGCCATGGTTGATAATGAAATTGAATTATATGAAGTCGATACAGAAGAGGGAGTCAGACTGCTCACTCCCGATGAAATTGATGAAATGGAAAGAGTCAGCGGTGAAAAACCGGAACAGGGGAAACTGATATCCGCAGAAGGGAAGCTTCTGACGCTGACTGCTGGAGAAATGGAGAAATACGGCGTTTCCTCGGGAACCGTTACAGGTCGGGAAAATCTCTATGAAACACTATCAGTCACCTTTTCTTCTGTGGTCGTTCTGGAAAAAACCCGGTCAGACTGGCTTGTCGCTTTTATCAGCAGTGCGGCTGTAACAAGTCTGCTGGTCATGATCGGTATGGTGGCACTCTACCTCGAGGTGACCAGTCCGGGATTCGGTATTCCCGGTACAATCGCGCTGATTTGTTTTGCGGTTGTTTTTTCCGCCAGTATTCTTATCGGAAATATGGGGTCTCTGGAACTTCTGCTATTTCTCGCCGGTGTCATTTTACTGTTGGTGGAAATTTTCATTATTCCGGGATTCGGTGTTACGGGGATCAGCGGGATCGTGCTGATATTGCTGGCGCTTGTTTTGTCGCGACAGGATTTTGTTGTTCCCGAATTTGTCTGGCAGTGGGACCTGTTTAAGAAAAACCTTCTCTATGTCTCCCTGAGTTTGGTAGGTGCTCTGGCTCTAATCGGTGTTCTAATGGTTTCTCTTCCCCATTCCAGATTGTTCAGCAGACTGGTATTAAAACCTGTTGATGACAGTTCGGAGGACAAAGAAAAAAGCCCGGATTCTCTTACAATATCAGGTGATCGGGTAGGAGAAAAAGCTGTGACACTGACGGACCTCAGACCCGTTGGGAAAGCAGACTTCAACGGCCCGGTTTTAATTGTTCAAACTGATGGAGAGTATATTGATAAAGGAACAGAAGTCGTTGTTATTCGCAAAGAGGGACTGCGTCTTGTAGTCAGGAGAGTTTAAAATGTTTATTGCCTTGTACATTGTCGCCGGTATTTTCAGTCTTATCGTTCTCATGATTTTTATTATGTTTTTCGGTTTGTGGTTCAGAGCTCTGCTCTCAGGAGCATCGGTTCGTATGAATAGGATTATTGGTATGTGGATTAGAAAAGTCAGTGCCAAACAGATCGTTGACAGCCGCATTATGCTGGTAAAGGGGGGGCTTTTGACTGATTCCGATCTACTGGAGACCCACTACCTTGCCGGTGGAGATGTCATGCGTGTCAGTAAGGCTCTTATTGCCGCTAATAAAGCGGAACTGGATCTTCCGTTTTCCAAGGCAGCCGCCATTGATCTGGCGGGCAGAGATGTTCTCGATGCTGTGAAGACCTGTGTTAATCCTAAAGTGATCGACTGTCCCAATCCCGCCAAGGGAAAACAGACAATCGATGCAGTGGCAAAGGATGGTATTCAGCTTAAGGCAAAGGCTCGCGTTACGGTGAGGACAAATATTGAGAGACTGATAGGGGGAGCGACTGAAGAGACTATTATAGCCAGAGTCGGTGAGGGGATTGTTACGACTATCGGCTCTGCTCAGACCTACAAGGATGTTCTGGAAAATCCCGATAAGATCTCTAAAACGGTATTGGCTAAAGGTCTCGATGCCGGGACGGCTTTTGAAATACTCTCAATCGATATTGCCGATGTGGATGTTGGATCCAATATCGGTGCAAAGCTTCAGGCCGATCAGGCGGAAGCTGATATGAGACGGTTTCAGGCTGTTGCGGAGCAGAGACGGGCAGCAGCAAAAGCCCTGGAGGCGGAAATGCTGGCAGCTATTCAGGAAAACAGGGCAAAAGTCGTACTGGCAGAGGTGGAAGTTCCAAAAGCCATTTCTGAATCCTTCCGCAAAGGCAATTTGGGGATAATGGATTATTACAGAATGAAAAATATTCAGGCAGATACGGCAATGAGAAACAACATCGGCGGAGATCTGAGTGAAGACAGTTCCGGAAAGACATAGCCTTAATATTAAGAATTTTTGATTTTTATGAGGAAAAATATATGGGAATTGGGGACATTATTTATGGTTTAATTACTTTGCTCCTTATGGCAGCTGTCATGTTCAGTCCCCTGCTGAGAAAATTAATTAAGTCAGCAGGAAATACTGTAAAGGGAGAATCCCGCGGTGAAGACCCCCTCTATGATAGTGTTGATTCTCATAAGGTTGTCCAGAGAATCTTAGGCGATCAGAAACCCATGGGGCATATTGAATTTTCCGAGCCCGAATCCTTAAAGCCCCTTTCCGATTATAACCGGGATTATAACCTATCTGCTGTTAATAAATTGGAAAAGATATCTTATCTGAAGAGAGCGGTTATCTGGAAAGAAATTCTCGATAAGCCGATCGGATTGCGAGATTTTGATTGAGTAAGATTTTATTGATTGTGTTACAATAACTATATGGATAATTCTTTATACATGGCTCCTATGCTGGCCTTTACAGACTCGACATTCCGGGAGGTCTATTTCAGACATTTTTCCGGGATTGACCGGGCTATCTCTCCCTTTATTGTTGTGTCTGAAAACAGTTTCTATAAAAAGAAGGCCATACAGTCGCTTTTGCCTTCACTCCATGAATCTGTACCGGTGGAACCGCAGATTCTCGGGAAGGATCCCCTGGCGTTTGCCGCTCTGGTGAATCTTCTGGAAGAGGAGGGGTTTCAGTCTGTCAATGTCAATATGGGTTGTCCAGCCAGCGCTGTTGTCAATAAGGGACGAGGCTGCGGGTTTCTCCCTTATCCCGACAGGATAAAAGAATTTCTTGATATTGTAATGTCAAAAATCACTATTCCCCTCTCTGTTAAAATGAGAACCGGTCTAAATTCGCATAATGAGATTTATCCTGTAATACAGATCCTTAATGCCTATCCTCTCAGCGAAGTGATTATCCATCCCCGTCTGGGAGTCAATAAATATAATGGCCCTGTCGATCTGGATGTTATGGATGATCTGATGGCATTGATCAGAATTCCCATAGTCTTCAATGGTGATGTCAGTCGGACTTCATTCTACAGTCTTAAAAGAAGATTCCGTTCTGTTTCCCGGTGGATGATAGGACGGGAGCTATTGAAAGATCCCTTTCTGGCCCAGGATATCAAGTCAACCCAAGAAAGAGATTTTAATGTTTTATCAAGCATGAATGCAATCAGTACTGAACGATCAATTATAATCAGAGAATTTCACGATGATCTCCTGGAAGCTTTTTCCCGGATAATTAAAAGAGAAGAAGCTCTGGTGGGAAAAATGAAAAGCTACTGGTACTACATGGATTCGCTTTTTCCCGAAAGGAAATGGGATATTGAAAATCTTAAGAGAATATTGACTCTTGATGATTATAAAAAGGTCACAGATCGTATTTTTAATTAATAGAAGAATCCGTTTTTTGGGAGAGACAAGGCATGCCTTGTCTCAACGGTTAAATATCCTAGTAAGCCCCGCAGAGCCCTTTTTCAGCCAGTCGGCCACAGACGTTAAACATGAGAGGCGAGACTCGCAGCCTCGAACAAGAAATAGAATTTCAAACGCAGTGCGCTTTATATTTTATTTTATTGAAAGATGAAACTGGACTTAGTTAATCAGTAAGCCCCGCAGAGCCCTTTTTCAGCCAGTCGGCCACAGACGTTAAACATAGAGAGTCCAGTTTCAAGAAGAGTGATCCCGCTATCGAGAGCCAGATCAATCATGGCCTGTGATATCTGTTTGTCTCGGACGAAAAGAATGTGAGAGATACCGGCCATGTCGGCTGTTCGCACAGCCTGGATATTGGCCAGTCCCGTTATTAATACGGCATTGACCGGTTCGAGAGTCAGAATGTCACTCATGAGGTCTGAACTGCATCCCGTGGTCAGATCTTTGTCGAGATCATCTCCGCAAATGACTCTACCATCTACTGTTTTTATTATTTCGTGTACTTTCATAGTTTCTACACTTATATAATAATAATCTCATCTCTATTGCAATAGCCCAATAGATAAAACTATCTTGAAAGAGGGGAATTCGATGCTTTATGAGCGACTTTAGCGATGAAATAAACAATGTGTACACTGTTCTGAGTAAAAATATGGGAAAAGGTTCTCTTCTGGAAATCAGACGGCTTCTTCACGGCCGGGGAGGAACATGGGAGGGATGTTCATTTCTCAATGTCGATTTCTTTCCCCCGGCACTCCTGATTACCCTTTACGAGGAGCGCAATGACTTATGGAAAGACACCCTTAGTGAATTGCTGCTGAAGCATGATAGTATCAGTGTTGTTGTTTTTCAGGATAGGAGCCGGGTCCCCTGGACCAACAGGGTCCTGGGGGGAGTTCTGCCTGATCCTCATATTGTTGAGGAAAACCATCTGAAGTATTCCGTGTCTCTGAAAAGAGGAGAGAACCCGGGGATTTTTCCCGATATGAGAGACGGTCGTTCTTATGTGAGAGAAATTAGTAAAGGGAAGAAAGTGCTGAATCTCTTTTCCTATACCTGTGCTTTTTCAGTAGCGGCTGTAGAAGGGGGGGCTCTGTCTGTTCTGAATATGGATATGAACAGCAATTCCCTGAGTCGCGGTAGAGAAAATCACCAGCTCAATCATCATGAAAAAAGCAAAGTGAACTACCTGAGTCATAACATCCTTAAATCTTTTGGTAAAATCAGAAAATCCGGGCCTTTTGACCTGGTGA